>NZ_JAGMUE010000002.1:0-54166 GCF_019049165.1 Streptomyces sp. AC627_RSS907 | reverse complement strand
GTGCTCGCGGCGACCAGGGGGGCGGAGAGGGCCGAGGCGAACAGCGCCGCGGCTCTGAGCCGACGGCGGGATCGCGCGGGGGGCGGGGAAGCCGGGGGGTGGGGGGTGTGCGGCATGCCCCACGGCTATCAGCGCGCGCCTGCGCCGCGGTGACGGCGCGCGCCTGGAACACCCGATCGGGTCCCTCTTCGTGCTGCTGCCGCTCTCGGCGGGGGTGCCCGCTCAGGCGCCGGCCGGCTGCGGTCGTGCCCGGCTCACGTCGTACACCCCGGCCACGTCGCGCATCGCCCGCATGAGGGCGGGCAGCCGCGCGGCGTCCGGGAGCAGGACGGTGTAGGTGTGGCGGACCCGCTGCCGGTCGGGGGGTTCGACGGTGGCGGAGACGATCTCGGCGCCTTCGAGGGCCATGGCCTCGGTGAGATCGGCGAGGAGATGGGGACGGCCGAACGATTCGGCGAGGAGGGTGACCCGGCATTCGGGACTCTCGCCCCAGCGCACACCGACCTCGGGGCGCCCCCCGCCCTTCATGCGGGCCACCACGGGACACTCCACACGGTGCACGGTCACGACTCCCCCGCGCACGGCGAAGCCGGTGATCGTGTCGGGTGGAACGGGCGTGCAGCATCCGGCCAGCCGCACCGTCGCCCCGGGCACGTCGACGAGGACGTCGGCGGAGGCGGGCCGGGGCGCCGGCCCGTCGGACGTCGGTCGCGGGACGGGTGCGTCGGCGACGGGACCGCGCGCCGTCTCCCCCGGTTCGGCCGGCGCGGGCGTCGGACGGGCCGCGAGCCGACGCTGGATGGCGATCCGCGCGGCGGGCGTGTGGGCGTGCTCCAGCCACTCCCTGGAGGGCTCGGAGGCGGGGTCCTGCCCCATCAGGAGCTGCACGGTGTCGCCGTCCCGCAGCACCGTGCTCATGGTCGCCAGGCGTCCGTTGACCCGGGCGCCCATGGTCGCGTGCGCGTCCTCGCCGTACTGGGCGTACGCGGCGTCCACGCAGGTGGCGCCCTCGGGCAGGCCGAGGGTGCCGCCGTCGGGCCGGAAGACGGTGATCTCGCGGTCCTGGGCGAGGTCCTCGCGGAGGGTGGACCAGAAGGTGTCGGGGTCGGGGGCGCCGCGCTGCCAGTCGAGCAGCCGGGAGAGCCAGCCGGGCCGGGTCGGGTCGACGCGCTCGCCGTCGCCCGCGGTCTGCTCCTCGGACGGCGGCGCGTAGGGGTTGCCGAGCGCGACGACTCCGGCCTCGGCGACCTTGTGCATCTGGTGGGTGCGGATGAGGACTTCGACGACCTGGCCGTCCTGCGGGCGGGCCACCGCGGTGTGCAGCGACTGGTACAGGTTGAACTTCGGTACGGCGATGAAGTCCTTGAACTCGGAGACGACGGGCGTCATACAGGTGTGCAGTTCGCCCAGGACGGCGTAGCAGTCGGCGTCCTCCTGCACGAGGACCAGGAGGCGTCCGAAGTCGGCGCCGCGGAGGGGGGCGCGCTTGCGGGAGACGCGGTGCACGGAGACGAAGTGGCGGGGCCGGATGAGGACTTCGGCGGTGATGTCGGCCTCGCGGAGCACTCTGCGCACCTCGTCGGCGACCTCGGCGAGCGGGTCGTCCGTGCGGGCGGCGTTCTCGGTGACCAGCTTCCGGGTGTGCTCGTACTCCTCGGGGTGCATGACCGCGAAGACGAGGTCCTCCAGCTCGGACTTGAGCGCCTGGACGCCGAGCCGTTCGGCGAGCGGGATGAGCACGTCCCGGGTGACCTTGGCGATGCGCTCCTGTTTCTCCCGGCGCATGACGCCGAGGGTGCGCATGTTGTGGAGCCGGTCGGCGAGTTTGATCGACATCACGCGGACGTCGTTGCCGGTGGCGAGGAGCATCTTGCGGAAGGTCTCGGGCTCGGCGGCGGCGCCGTAGTCGACCTTCTCGAGTTTGGTGACGCCGTCGACGAGGTACCGCACCTCGGCACCGAACTGCTCGCCGACCTGGTCCAGCGTCACGTCCGTGTCCTCGACGGTGTCGTGGAGGAGGGAGGCCGTCAACGTGGTCGTCTCGGCGCCGAGTTCGGCGAGGATCAGGGTCACGGCGAGGGGGTGGGTGATGTACGGTTCGCCGCTCTTGCGCATCTGGCCGCGGTGCGAGGACTCGGCCAGCAGGTAGGCGCGGCGCAGCGGGTCGAGGTCGGCGTCGGGGTGATGGGCACGGTGGGCCTCGACGACGTGGCCGATGGCGTCGGGCAGCCGGCCGCGGGCGGCCGGGCCGAGCAGTGCGGCGCGGCCCAGCCGGCGCAGGTCGATCCGGGGGCGGGCCTTCCTGCGGGGCGCTGTCGGCGCGGCGGCGCCGGTGGCCGAGGGCGTCACAGGTCCCGGGTTCGCTGGATTGACGGCCTCCGCGTTCATGGGCACCTCCGGCTGCACGGACCGGCGGACGGGGTATCCCAGGGCGGACACGGCTCAGGGGATGGTGTCGGTCCCCCGTCCGGGCCGGTGCTTGATGCTATCGAGCCCATCACCTGCGGCTGACCGCCTCTCGCCGAGCGTGAAACGGATCACCCGATCGAGCGATGGACCGGGGGTTTACGTTTCGCACTGAGTGTCATGGACCGGGCTGTGGTTCAGGCGAGTACCCCTTCCAGCCATCCGGCATCGAACTCACCCTCGGCGACGATCACCGCGGGGCCGGTCATCTCGATCTCGCCGTCGGGGTGCTCGGTGATCACCAGGGTGCCGCCGGGCACGTCGACGGTGTACGTCACCGGGGTGCCGGTGACCGCGGGGTCGACACCGTCCCTGCGTGCGGTGGCGACGGCAACGGCACACGCGCCCGTGCCGCACGAGCGGGTCTCCCCGGAGCCGCGCTCGTGCACGCGCATCGCGACGTGGCGGGGGCCGCGGTCGACCACGAACTCGACGTTGACGCCGTCCGGGTAGGCGGAGGCCGGCCGGAACGGCGGCGGGGAGTACAGGTCGCCCGCGTGGCCGAGGTCGGCGACGAAGGCGACGGCGTGGGGGTTGCCCATGTTCACGTTGCGCGCGGGCCAGCTGCGCTCGCCCACGCTCACCTCGACGTCGCCTTCGGGGAGCAGCGCCCGGCCCATGCCGACGGTGACGTCGCACGCGGCAAAGTCGCCGTCGGCCTTGGCGATGTGCACGGTCTTGACGCCTCCGCGCGTGGCGACGGCGAGGTCACCCGCCGTGACGTGCCCGGCGCGCTGGAGGTAGCACGCGAAGACCCGGACGCCGTTGCCGCACATCTCCGCGACCGAGCCGTCGGCGTTGCGGTAGTCCATGAACCACTCCGCCTCGGCCGCCATGGCCCGGGCCTCGGGGTGCGCAGCGGACCGCACCACGTGCAGCAGTCCGTCGCCGCCGATGCCCGCGCGGCGGTCGCACAGGGCGGCGGCAGCGGCGGGGGGCAGGTCGAGGACGTTGTCCGGGTCCGGGACGATCACGAAGTCGTTCTCGGTGCCGTGACCCTTGAGGAAGGCGATCCGCGTGCTCATCCCTCGATCGTACGGGGTGGGTGGACGGAGCGGGCCGGCCTCCGGCGTCACCCGTACGGCCACGGACGCGCGGGGCCCCGGTCCGCGGTGGTGGCTCGCGTCAGCCCCGCAGCCGGGCCACCCGCCACACGGCCAGGACGACGACGGCGACGACCGCCAGGGCGTACGCGAGGATCATCCGCCAGTCGGCACGCCGACCCGAGCCGCGCTGCGGCAGACCCGGCCACGTGTACCCGACCCGGCGGGCGGCCATCATGCCCCAGCCGGCCGCGCAGGAGCAGATCAGCAGCCCCAGCATCGCGATCACGGCCCCGCTGTCGCCGAAGTCGAAGGCGAGCGGGAAGGCGAACATCAGGGAGCCGACCGCGGCCAGGCACACGATGGGCGCGAGCTGCCAGATGCGCAGCCGTCGCTGCGGACGCAGCTCGACCTCGACCTCGTCCCCGTACATCGCGTCGGGCTCGGGCCCGTCGGCGGCCACGCCCTCCGGCGTCTCGTCGGGGCCGTCGGGGCTCAGAGCGGCTCCGTCCGGCTGCGGTTCGCCGTCGGCGGCGGGGACGTGTTCGGTACTCGGTGCGGTGTCGCGAGGGCCGGCCTCCATCGCCACGCGCCCTCCCAACTAGGACTCACTCGGTCGATCGAAGCTCGATGATGGCACGCCGCCGAAGACCCGGATGGCGGCCGGGGCTTCCCGATGCCATCACGTGATCAGGCTGTAACCGGTCGTTCGATCAACGACAGCGCGAGCTGCGGAAGTTCCCCGCGATCCGCCGCGGCCCCACTCAACCAGTGCACCCGGGGGTCGCGCCTGAACCACGAATCCTGACGGCGCGCGAAGCGTTTGGTGGCACGGACGGTCTCGACGCGTGCCTCCTCCAGGGTGCACTCGCCGGCGAGCGCCGCGAGAACCTGCTGGTAGCCCAGTGCGCGTGACGCCGTACGCCCCTCACGCAACCCCTGCGCCTCAAGGGCGCGCACCTCGTCCACCAGGCCCCCCTCCCACATCCGGTCGACCCGGCGGGCGATGCGCTCGTCCAGCTCGGGGCGGGCCACGTCGACGCCGATCTGCACGGTGTCGTAGACGGAGTCGTGACCGGGGAGGTTGGCGGTGAAGGGCATGCCGGTGATCTCGATCACCTCCAGGGCCCGCACGATCCGGCGCCCGTTGCCGGGCAGGATGGCCCGCGCGGCCTCCGGGTCGGCCGCGGCCAGGCGGGCGTGGAGTGCCCCCGGCCCCCGCAGCGCGAGCTCCTCCTCCAGCCGGGCCCTGACGACGGGGTCGGTGCCGGGGAACTCTAGGTTGTCGACGGCCCCGCGGACGTAGAGGCCGGAGCCGCCGACCAGGATCGGCCAGCGCCCCTCGGCGAGCAGTGCGTCGATGCGCTCCCGGGCCAGACGCTGGTACTCGGCCACGGACGCCGTGACGGTCACGTCCCAGATGTCGAGCAGATGATGCGGCACGCCACCGCGTTCCTCGGTCGTCAGCTTGGCGGTACCGATGTCCATCCCGCGGTAGAGCTGCATGGAGTCGGCGTTGACGACCTCGCCGCCCAGCTGCCGGGCCAGGAAAACGCCCAGATCGGACTTTCCGGCCGCGGTGGGACCGACTACGGCGATGACGCGGGGGGCGGGGGGTGCGCTGCTCACCACACCAGTCTCGCAAACCTCTCAGCCCGCCCTCGAACGAGTTACGTGACGGCGCGACGCCGGGGTCGTTGCCCGTTGCGAGGTTCCCGCCCCGGACCGCCGGGCTCGTACCCCGGACCGCGCGAACGGACGCACCGGATGCCGCGGGATGTCGCCCGCACGAGTAACGTATGGAGTTGATATGGGCGTTTTTGCACGGCTTCTTCGGAGGTCGAAGGCCACGGAGGAGGCGCCGGCCGCCGAAACGCGGGCCGCCACCCCCGACACCCCCGAAACCGGGCGCGCGGCGGAGGACGCGACGCAGGCCGCGGAAACGGCCGACGCCGGCCCCCGGAACACGGCGCGGCCCGCAGAGCCGGACGAGGCCGACGTGGCCGACGACCCGGAAGGCGTCGGGATCCCCAAGCAGCAGTCCGCCGGGGAGGCCGTCGACAACGACTCCGACGAGGGCGCCCGCACCTGACGCCCCGCTAGGGAAGGGGAACCATGGGTCTCCTGGACAATCTGAGGGCCAAACTGGAACCGGCGAAGGGCAAGGTCTCCCACCTCGCACAGCAGCACGGGGACAAGATCGACCGAGGTCTCGACAAGGTGGCGAAGACCGTCGACGAGAGGACCAAGGGCAAGTACAGCGATCGGATCCAGACGGGCACGGGCAGGGCCAAGGACGCCATGGACCGCCTCGCCCACAAGGACACCGGTGGCACGGACGGGAGCGGAGGCCCGCCGGGCACCACGGCGGGCGGCCCCCCGCCGGCCGGGCCGCCTCCGGCCTCCTGACCCGCTCGCCCCGGGCGCACAGGCGGGTCACCGGCGCGTGGGCGGGCGGACCGGTGCGGGCCGGCTGGTCCGCACCGGTCCGCCCGCCCACGCGTCCGTCCGGCTAGGACCAGGCCGCCGCGACGTACCCCACCCCGTAGGGGGCGTCCTCGTAGAGCAGCGCACCGGTGAGGTCCGTGCCCTCGGCCGCGCCCGCCAGGACCTGCCAGGGCGCCCGGCCGGACGCCTTCAGCTCGCGGGCCAGCCCGGCGTCCAGCGCCGCGAGAGCGGCCACGTCCGCCGCCCCCAGGGCCCGTCCCGCCGCCGCGTCGAAGGGTGCCGCCCGCTCGTCCAGGTACCCCGGGGCCTTGAGCGTGCGGCACGCGCTGGCATCGCCCAGCACCAGCAGTGCGACCCGCCCGGCCCGCGCCGCCACCTCCCGCCCGACGGCGGCGCAACGCTCGGCGGGGAGGGCCTCCCCCACGCCGATGCCCTCGACCGGCGTCCCGGCCCACCCGGTCCGCCACAGCAGCCAGGCGCCCACGGCGAGCCCGTACGGCAGGCCGCGTCCGGCCGCCACGCCCCGGTCGGCACCCAGGCACACGTCCAGATCCACACCGAAGCCGCGGAAAGAACCCCGCGTGCCCTGCGGGTAGACCTCGGGCCCGGCGGAGTCCGCGGGGCCGACGACCACGAGCCGGTCGGGCCGGGCGGCGGCCAGCACGCCCAGCGCGTCCGTGCACGCGGCGCGCGCGGCGTCCAGCTCCCGTGCGGCGCCCGCGGCGACCTCCGGTACGAGCAGTGGCGGGCAGGGACAGACGGCGGCGGCGACAAGCATGTGCGGCAGCGTAGCCCCCGTACCGCCGTCCGCAGGCGGCACGCCCTGCCGTCAGTCGCAGCCGCAGCCGCTCGCCACGGCCGGCAGGGGCGCGGGAGCGCCGATCTTCGGCAGGCCCAGCATCACTCCCGCGGGCTTGGTCTGCTCGGCCGCGTTGCGCTTCTCCCAGGCGTCGCCCGCGCGCGTGCGGCGGACGTCGAGCACCGCGCCCTCGGCGAGGAGGTGGTGCGGGGCGGCGTAGGTGATCTCGACCGTCACCACGTCACCCGGGCGGACCTCCTGGTCGGGCTTGGTGAAGTGCACCAGGCGGTTGTCGGGGGCGCGGCCGGAGAGCCGGTGGGTGGTGCCGTCCTTGCGGCCCTCGCCCTCGGCGACCATCAGCTCCAGCGTGCGGCCGACCTGCTTCTTGTTCTCCTCCCAGGAGATCTCCTCCTGGAGGGCGACGAGACGCTCGTAGCGCTCCTGGACGACGGCCTTGGGGATCTGGTCGTCCATCTCGGCGGCCGGGGTGCCGGGCCGCTTCGAGTACTGGAAGGTGAAGGCCTGTGCGAACCGGGCCTCGCGCACCACGTGCAGCGTCTGCTGGAAGTCCTCCTCGGTCTCGCCGGGGAAGCCCACGATGATGTCGGTGGTGATCGCCGCGTGCGGGATGGCGGCCCGCACCTTCTCGATGATCCCCAGGTAGCGCTCCTGCCGGTACGAACGGCGCATCGCCTTGAGGACCGGGTCCGAGCCCGACTGGAGCGGCATGTGCAGCTGCGGCATCACGTTGGGCGTCTCGGCCATGGCGGCGATCACGTCGTCGGTGAAGTCGCGCGGGTGCGGGGAGGTGAAGCGGACGCGCTCCAGACCGTCGATCTTCCCGCAGGCACGCAGCAGCTTGCTGAACGCCTCGCGGTCGCCGATGTCGGAGCCGTAGGCGTTGACGTTCTGCCCGAGGAGGGTGATCTCGGAGACGCCCTCGGCGACCAGGGCCTCGACCTCCGCCAGGATGTCACCGGGCCGACGGTCCTTCTCCTTGCCGCGCAGTGCCGGGACGATGCAGAAGGTACAGGTGTTGTTGCAGCCGACGGAAATGGAGACCCAGGCCGCGTAGGCGCTCTCGCGCCGGGTGGGCAGCGTGGACGGGAACGCCTCCAGGGACTCGGCGATCTCGACCTGGGCCTCCTCCTGCACGCGGGCGCGCTCCAGCAGGACGGGCAGCTTGCCGATGTTGTGCGTGCCGAAGACGACGTCCACCCACGGGGCCCGCTTCACGATGGTGTCGCGGTCCTTCTGCGCGAGGCAGCCGCCGACGGCGATCTGCATCCCGGGTCGGCTCGCCTTCTTCGGGGCGAGGTGGCCGAGGTTGCCGTACAGCTTGTTGTCGGCGTTCTCCCGCACGGCGCAGGTGTTGAAGACGACGACGTCCGCGTCGCCGTCGGCGCCCTCGGGGGCGCGGACGTAGCCCGCGTCCTCCAGCAGCCCGGACAATCGCTCGGAGTCGTGGACGTTCATCTGGCACCCGTAGGTGCGTACTTCGTAGGTGCGCGTGCCGCCCACTGACTGGCTCCGGTCGATGCTGCTCATGGCAATAAGGGTAGGCGGTCGCCGACGATGGCCCGGGCCGCCTGTGGACAACCGGGGTCGCCGCTGGTCAGGCGACGGTCAGGGCTCGATGAGACCAGCCCTGATCGCGTACCGGGTCAGCTCCAGACGGTCGCGCACGCCCAGCTTCTGGAGGAGGTTCGCGCGGTGGCGCTCCACGGTCTTGGCGCTGATGAACAACAGCTCGCCGATCTCCTTGGAGGTGTGGCCCTCGGCGACGAGCTTGAGGATCTCCTCCTCGCGTTCGGTGATGGGCCGCTCGGGCAGGTCACCGCCCCGGTGCATGCGGTCCAGGTAGGAGCGGACCAGGGCACGCTCCGCGCCGGGGTAGATGAACGGTTCGTCGCGTACGGCCGCCCGGCACGCCTCGACCAGGTCGCGGTCGGCGACGGACTTGAGGACGTATCCGCAGGCCCCGGCCTTGAGTGCCTCGAAGAAGTACTGCTCGTTGTCGTACATGGTCAGGATGAGGATGCGCAGCTCGGGCAGGCGGCGGGAGAGTTCGCGGGCCGCCTGGAGGCCGGTCATGCGGGGCATGGCGACGTCCAGGACGGCCAGGTCGGCCTCGGTGGCCCGTGCGGCCGCCACCGCCTCGGCGCCGTCACCGGCCTCGGCGACGACCGTCAGGTCCGGCTCGCCGTCCAGGATGAGGCGCACTCCTCGGCGTACGAGGGTGTGGTCGTCGGCCAGCAGGACGCGGATCGGGGGCCGGGTGGACATCAGGCGCGGTCCCCGGCTCGGGCACCGTGGCCGTGCCCGGTCGGGGCGGGGATGTGCAGGCGTACGTCGGTGCCCCGTCCGGGGGCGGGTTCGATGTGGATCTCGGCTCCTATCAGCAGGGCCCGCTCGCGCATGCCGCGGATCCCGGCGCCCTCGGGGGCCGTGCCGAGGCCGGTGCCGTTGTCCCGGACGAGCAGTTCGACGCCGTCGGGCAGGGGGCTGAGGCTGAGTTCGGCGCGGTCGGCGGCGGAGTGGCGGGCGGTGTTGGTCAGGCCTTCCTGGGCGACCCGGTAGATCACGAGCTCCGCCTCCGGGGCAAGTGCGGGGAGGTCGCCGGGGACGTGGTGGTGGACGGTGAGCCCGTGATGCGTGAACTCGGCGGCGAGCGAGCGCAGGGCGCTGGCGAGGCCCAGTTCCTCCAGGACGCCGGGGCGCAGGCGGCGGGCGATGCGGCGGATCTCGTCCAGGCCGGCCCGGGTGGCCTCCTGCGCGAGTGACACCTCCTCGCGCAGGTCCCCCGGGACCCGGTCGGCGACCCGTTTGAGCTGGAGGAGCACGGCGGTGAAGGTCTGTCCCACCTCGTCGTGGAGCTCCCGGGCGATGCGGTGGCGTTCGCGTTCCTGCGCGTGCAGTGCGCGGCCCGCCCCGGCCGCGCGTTCGGCCTGGAGCCGGTCGAGCATCGTGTTGTACGTCGCGATCAGCTCAGCCGCCTCCGCGGGTCCCGCGACCGGCGGGCGGGCGCCCGGCACCAGCAGGTCGGCGGTGGCCATGGCGCGGCCCAGGCGGTGCAGCGGGGTGAGACCCATGCGCAGGACGATGGCGTTGCCGGCCAGTAGTACCGCGAGGCCCCCGAGCAGGATCAGCGCCTCTCCGGGCAGGACGGGGGTCGACACGGTGACCGGTCCCAGCAGCAGCGCGGTGGCCGCGACGAGACCCGCGGCGTTGAGCGAGAAGATCCGCCAGAACAGCGACACGGTTCCCTTCCCGCTCCTCCCGGCCTTCACGCGCAACACCGTCGCGACCAGCCTCGCCGCCCGCGACCGGCCGCGTATATCCGTCACGACACCCATATCGCCACCGTACGTGCGGATGACAGCATGACGAGGCCGCGCGCACGTCACCGACGTGCGGCAGGCGCAACAAGAGACGCACGACGAATGAGGGGGAAGCTCGTGTCAGCCCCACGCCTCAGGGCGACGCCGCTGCCGGGTATCGGAGTCCAGTACGACCTGGTGACCCGCGAACACCGCCATCTGTCGGTGGTGGCGCACCGCGACGGCACCCGCACGGTGAACA
This sequence comes from Streptomyces sp. AC627_RSS907, assembly GCF_019049165.1. Lineage (NCBI taxonomy): Bacteria > Bacillati > Actinomycetota > Actinomycetes > Kitasatosporales > Streptomycetaceae > Streptomyces > Streptomyces sp. AC627_RSS907. The sequence goes on along the minus strand of NZ_JAGMUE010000002.1, from coordinate 43,828 downwards.
TGTACCGGACCGACGACCCCGACTCCTGCGCCCAGTCGCTCCGGCTGGCCGGCCCGGAGGCGAGCGCGCTGATCGACGCGCTGAAGCCGTCCCACCACAGCGCGAACCTGCTCTACACCACGGATCTCGGGCTGGTCGCCGAGCGGATCGAGGTGGCCGCCACGTCCCGCTGGAACGGGCGGGTACTGGGCGACACGCGGATGCGGACCGACACCGGCGCGTCGGTGGTGGCGGTGCTGCGCCGGGCGGAGGCCGTCCCGTCGCCGGCGCCGGACTTCCGCCTGGTGGGTGGTGACACCTTGATCGTCATCGGCACCCGGGAGGGCGTCGACGCGGCCGCGGCGATACTCGGGCAGGAGTGAGCCGGTGCACTCCGCGGTTCTGCTGATCGAGTTCGGTTCCATCATCCTGGGGCTGGGGCTGCTCGGCCGGCTCGCCGGCCGCTACCGCCTCTCCCCCATCCCGCTCTACTTGCTGGCCGGTCTCGCGTTCGGTGTGGGCGGGCTGCTTCCGCTGGGTGCGAGCGAGGAGTTCGTCGCCACCGGCGCCGAGATCGGCGTCATCCTGTTGCTGTTGATGCTGGGCCTGGAGTACTCGGCCGGTGACCTGGTCACCAACCTCAAGGCCCACTATCCAGCGGGCATCGTCGACTGCGCGCTCAACGCCGTGCCGGGCGCGGTGGCCGCGTTGCTGCTGGGCTGGGGCCCGGTGGCGGCCGTCGTCCTGGCCGGCGTGACGTGGATCTCGTCGTCCGGTGTCATCGCCAAGGTGCTGGGCGATCTGGGACGGGTCGGCAACCGGGAGACCCCGGTGATCCTGAGCGTGCTGGTCCTGGAGGACCTGGCGATGGCGGTGTACCTGCCGATCGTCACGGCCCTGGTGGCCGGCGCCGGGCTGATGACCGGGAGCATCACGCTGGCGGTCGCGCTGGCCGCGGCGGGCCTGGTGCTGTTCGTGGCCGTCCGCTACGGCCGTCTCATATCGCGGTTCGTCTCCAGCGACGACCCGGAGAAGCTGCTGCTGGTGGTGCTGGGGCTGACGATCCTGGTCGCGGGCGTCGCGCAGCAGCTCCAGGTGTCGGCCGCGGTGGGGGCCTTCCTGGTGGGCATCGCGCTGTCGGGGGAGGTCGCGGAGGGGGCGCACACACTGCTGAGCCCGCTGCGGGACCTGTTCGCGGCTGTCTTCTTCGTCTTCTTCGGGCTGCACACCGATCCGGCCAGCATCCCCCCGGTCCTGCTGCCCGCGCTCGCGCTCGCCCTGCTCACCGCGGTGACGAAGATCGCCACGGGGTACTGGGCCGCCCGGCGTGCCGGGATCTCCGTCAAGGGGCGCTGGCGCGCGGGCGGCGCGCTGGTGGCGCGCGGCGAGTTCTCGATCGTCATCGCGGGCCTCGCGGTCTCGGCCGGCATCGAACCGTCCCTGGGCCCGCTCGCCACGGCCTACGTGCTCATCCTGGTCGTGCTCGGCCCCCTCACCGCCCGCTTCACCGAGCCGCTGGCGCGGCGGCTTCTCCACCGCGACACCCCCGACCGCCCCGGTGGCGTCAACGGCGACGGCCCGGGCGGGCTGGACGGCACGCCGCGGACGGCGGGCGCGGAGGCGTCGGTGGGCGACTGACCCGGAGCACGACCCCGGCACAGCGGGTGCCGGGGTGGTGCGGGAGCCGACGTCCATGTCGGCGGCACGGCGCACGCACGGCACGCGGGGCGTGCGGCGTGGGTCGTCGCCCCGCCGCCTCGGACCTCCTGCCGACCCCACGGGCCGTGGCCGCACACGGCGCGGTCACCCGTGCAGGAGCCGCCGTGCGGTTCCTCACCGCGGGCGCGGCCCGCCGCGCCCGCGCGGTGGCGCGGCAGCCCGCGTACGGATCCGTCGCCACGGCGACACCGCCAACCCGTCCCCGGCACACGGCCCGCACGGCACCCGCACGGCCCGCCCCGGGCACTCCTCCTCCGTCGCTCAGGCCCCCGGCGCCTCCTGCGGTTCCGTCGTGGCGGGCGCCCACCCCTGGCGGCGCAGTACGCCCGCCACGTCCGGCGCCTCGTAGTGGTCGCCCTTGAGGACCTTGCCGTCGGCCCTGCGGCTGACGCGGCCGTCGGGGCCCAGCTTGGTCATGTTGGAACGGTGGATCTCGGCGATCACCGCGTCGAGGTCGACGCCGTGGACGAGGGCCGTGCCGTAGGCGACGTAGACCACGTCGGCCAGTTCGTGCGCGAGCCGGTCGAGCGGGCCCGTCACCGACACCTCAGCGACCTCCGCGGCCTCCTCGGCCAGCAGCTCGCCCCTGTGCGCGGCCAGGTCGGGCGAGACCTCCGTCGGAGTGCTGCGGGCGTCCAGCCCGAAGGCGAGATGGAAGGCACGGACCAGGTCGGCGGGCGAGGTACTCATGCCGACGACTGTAGCGAGCGCCACCGACAGTGGGCCCCACGCTCCAGCGCACGGCCGTCCTGTGCGCTCCGCCCTGGTCAGCGGGGTTGCGGACTGGCAGGATCGCCCGCATGTCCGCGCTGCTCTCCCGTATCGGCGGGCGCCGGGCCGTCCAGGGGGCGGTCGCCGGCGTCGTCGCCCTCGGTCTCCTGCTGTGGTGGCTGCTGCCGCTGGGCGAGGAGCCGCCGAGCGCGACCATCACGTTCAGCACGGGCACCCGCGCGGGTGTGTACCAGAAGTACGGCGAGCTGCTGCGCACCGAGCTGCGCAAGGACATGCCGGACCTGAAGGTGCGGCTGATGACCAGCGCGGGCTCGCAGGAGAACGTCGAGCGGGTGGCGTCCGGGAAGGCCGACTTCACGATCGCCGCGGCCGACGCGGTGGAGACGTACAAGCTCGCCGGTGGGCCCGGCGCCGACGAGCTGCGCGGGGTCACCCGTCTCTACGACGACTACGTACAGCTCGTCGTGCCGAGCGACTCGGACATCCAGTCCGTCGCCGACCTGCGGGGCAAGCGGGTCGCCATCGGGCTGCCGAACTCGGGCGTACGGCTGATCGCCACCCGGCTGCTGGAAGCCGTGGGCATCGACCCGGAGAAGGACATCACCCCCCGTGCGGACGGCATCGACACCGGCCCCGCACGGCTGGGCGGCGAACTCGACGCGTTCTTCTGGTCGGGAGGGGTGCCGACGGACGGGCTCAGGAAGATCGCGGAGACCTCCGCCTTCCGGTTCGTGCCGATAGGTGAGGACCTCGTCGCCAAGCTGCACGAGTCCGGTGGCGCGACCCGCTACTACCGCACCACCAACATGGCGGAGTCGGCCTACCCCACCGTGCAGAACGGCACTGTGGTGCCCACCATGGCGGTGTCCAACCTGCTGGTGACACGCGCGGACGTGGATCCGCGCCTCACCGAGTGGCTGACCAGGACGGTGCTCGACAGCCGCGACGGCATCGGGAAACACGTCCACTCGGCGCAGCTGGTGGATCTGCGTACGGCGATCTACACCGATCCCCTGGAACTGCACGAGGGCGCCCGGCGCTACTACCGGTCGGTGAAGCCGTAGGGGCGTTCCGGTTCCTTCCGCGGTCCCGACCTGGGCACGGTGACCGTCACCTCGAGGCCGTGCGGCTCGTGGTGGCCGAAGGAGACCGAGCCGTCGCCCGCCGCGAGCAGCGCCCGGCAGATGGACAGGCCGAGGCCGGAGCCCTTGATGTTCTGGTGCCGGCCACTGCGCCAGAAACGGTCGCCCACGCGCGTGAGCTCCTCGTCGGTCAGCCCCGGGCCGTCGTCGGTGACGACGACCCTGGTGGCCTCTCCGGTGGAGTCGACCCTGACCCGGACCGTCCCGTCCGGCGGCGTGAACTTCACCGCGTTGTCGATGACCGCGTCGAGGGCGCTGGACAGGGTCACCGGATCGGCCCAGCCCGTGGTCGGCGGGCAGTCCCCCACCAGTCGTACGTCCTTGGCCTCGGCCGTCGGCGACCAGGCCGCCACCCGCTCGGTGGCCAGCGCGCCGATGTCGGTGACCTTCAGGTCCGCCTCGCTGTGCTCCGCCAGCGCCAGGTCGAGCAGGTCGTCCAGGACCCGGGCCAGGCGCTTGCCCTCGGCCTGGACGGAGGCGATCTCCTCATTGCCCTCGGGCAGTTCCAGCGCGAGCAGTTCGATGCGCAACAGCAGGGCCGAGAGGGGGTTGCGCAGCTGGTGCGAGGCATCGGCGACGAAGGCACGCTGCTGCTCCAGTACGTCCTCGACGTGGTCCGCCATCTCGTTGAACGAGCGGGCCAGGCGCCTGAGCTCCGGCGGCCCCCCGGCGGGCGCGACCCTGGACTTGAGCCGTCCGGTGGCGATGTCGTGGGTGGTGGCGTCCAGGACGCGTACCGGTCTGAGCACCCATCCCGTCAGCCGGAGGGCGGCACCGACGGCGAGCAGCATCGCGGCGATCTCGCCGGCGCCGATGAGCAGCCAGCCGCGCAGGGTGCGCGAGCGCATCGAGTCGGTGGGCGAGTCGGTGACCACGACCGCGACGACGTCCCCGTCCCGGATGACCGGTGAGGCGACCACGAGCCGGCCGTTCTCCCAGGGCCACACCTGTTGCGGATCGTGACTGCGGCGACTGAGCAGCGCCTCGTCGAAGGCGTCCCGCACCTCGCCCCTCTGGGGGAGGAACCAGGTCGTCGGCGCGTTGGCCATCGGGATGTGGTTGCGGTAGAAGACGCCCGCCCTGATGCCGTAGACCTCTTCGTAGCTGGTGAGTTCGGTCTGCAGGGTCTCCAGGCGCTCGTCGGTGGTCGTCCGGCGGGAGCCGCCGGGCGCGTCCTCGGTGACGAACTGGGCGAGCGCGGCGAAGCGCGCCGTGTCGTCTATGCGGTCGACGACGACCCCCTGCTGCTCCGCGCGGGCGACGCTCACACCGAGCGGGACACCGAGCGCGAGCAGGACGGCCGCCATCAGGACGATGAGCAGCGGGAGCAGGCGTGTGCTCACCCGGCCCCGCTACGCGCTGGGGGCGACGAGGCGGTAGCCCACGCCGCGGACGGTCTCGATGAGCGCCGGCATGCGCAGCTTGGCCCGCAGGGAGGCGACGTGCACCTCCAGCGTGCGCCCGGTCCCCTCCCAGCTGGTGCGCCAGACCTCGCTGATGATCTGCTCCCGGCGGAAGACCACCCCGGGGCGCTGCGCGAGCAGGGCGAGGAGATCGAACTCCTTGCGGGTCAGCTGGACGACCGCACCGTCCACGCTGACCTGGCGCGTCGGCAGTTCGATGCGCACCGCTCCGAGGCGCACCACGGTCTCGGTGCTTGCGGTGGTGTCCTCGTGGACGGTGCGCCGGCTGACGGCGTGGATGCGGGCGAGGAGCTCTCCGGTGTCGTACGGCTTGACCACGTAGTCGTCGGCGCCGAGGTTCAGGCCGTGGATGCGGGAGCGGACGTCGGAGCGGGCGGTGACCATGATGACCGGGGTGCTGGTGCGCTTGCGGATCTTGCCGCAGACCTCGTAGCCGTCCTGGTCGGGCAGGCCGAGGTCGAGGAGGACGACGCCGAAGCCGTCACCTTCGGGGACGAGCGCCTGGAGTGCCTCCTCGCCGCTGCGCGCGTGGGTGACGTGGAAGCCGTGCCGTGCCAGGATCGCGGACAGGGCACCGGCCACGTGGTTGTCGTCCTCGACGAGCAGCAGTCTCATCCGCGCCCCCTTCGGTTCATCGGCCGTTCGATCGGGATGGGTAGAAAGACGTGGCACGCACGCGTGCACCCTGTGCAGTGACGCCGATGGAGGGGGACGGCGTCAAGAGGGTTCCGGTGGCGGCCGCTCGAAGTTATCCGGCCGATATGAGCCCTGGTCACAAGTGCTACGACTCGTGTCCGATTGCTATCGGATCGTGATGCTCAGATTCCCCTCAGATGTAGAGACGCGGGTCGCCCGGCGTCACTACTGTCCTCCGAAACCGAGGAGGACGGAGCCCGAGAGCGATGACCGAAGTATCGGTGGCCAAGGAAGATGTGGCCGCGACCGGCGAACTGGTCGTCCTGAAGAGTGTCAACAAGCACTTCGGCGCGTTGCACGTGCTCCAGGACATCGACCTGACGATCACCCGCGGCGAGGTCGTCGTGGTCATCGGACCCTCCGGGTCCGGTAAGTCCACCCTGTGCCGCACCATCAACCGGCTGGAGACCATCGACTCCGGAACGATCACGATCGACGGCAAGCCGCTCCCCGCGGAGGGCAAGGAGCTGGCCAGGCTGCGGGCCGACGTCGGCATGGTCTTCCAGTCCTTCAACCTCTTCGCGCACAAGACCGTGCTCGAGAACGTCACCCTGGGGCAGGTCAAGGTCCGCAAGGTCGACGCCAAGAAGGCCGAGGAGAAGGCCCGCTCCCTGCTCGACCGGGTCGGCGTGGGCGCCCAGGCGGACAAGTACCCCGCGCAGCTCTCCGGCGGTCAGCAGCAGCGTGTCGCCATCGCGCGGGCGCTGGCCATGGACCCGAAGGTCATGCTCTTCGACGAGCCGACGTCGGCTCTCGACCCGGAGATGATCAACGAGGTGCTCGAGGTCATGAAGCAGCTCGCCCGTGACGGCATGACCATGGTCGTGGTCACGCACGAGATGGGCTTCGCCCGGTCGGCGGCCAACCGCGTCGTGTTCATGGCGGACGGCCGCATCGTCGAAGAGGCCGCGCCGGACCAGTTCTTCAGCAACCCGCGCAGCGACCGTGCCAAGGACTTCCTGTCGAAGATCCTTCACCACTGAGACACCCGGCGCGGCTGCGACGTCCCCGTGTCGCCCGCGCCGGCGGCCCACCCCCCGTCGGCCGCGTCCGATCGCCTGATCCTCTGATCGTCCGATCGCAGTTCGATCACAGCCAAAGGATGTTCACCATGAAGCTCCGCAAGGTCACCGCCGCCTCGGCCACCGTGTTCGCCCTCGCCCTGACCGCCACCGCGTGCGGCTCCGACGACGGCGACAGCGGCTCCGGTGGTGACGGCAAGAAGATCACCATCGGCATCAAGTTCGACCAGCCGGGCCTCGGCCAGAAGACCCCGCAGGGCTACACCGGCTTCGACGTCGACGTCGCCACGTACGTCGCCAAGAAGCTCGGCTACACCGAGGACCAGATCGAGTGGAAGGAGTCGAAGAGCGCCGACCGCGAGACGATGCTGCAGCGCGGCGACGTCGACTTCATCGCCGCCACCTACTCGATCACTCCCAAGCGCGAAGCGAAGGTCGACTTCGCCGGTCCCTACCTGCTCGCGCACCAGGACGTGCTGCTCCGCGCCGACGACGACAAGATCAAGTCGCCCGAGGACCTGAACGACGCGAAGCTGTGCTCGGTCACCGGCTCCACCTCGGCGCAGAACGTCAAGGACAAGCTGGCCCCCAAGGCGCAGCTGCAGCCGTACCCGACGTACTCCGCCTGCCTGCCCGGCCTGCAGAACGGTGCCGTCGACGCGCTGACGACCGACGACTCGATCCTCGCCGGTTACGCCGCCCAGTCGCAGTTCAAGGGCAAGTTCAAGCTCGCCGGCTTCAAGCTGACGAACGAGAACTACGGCATCGGCGTCAAGAAGGGCAGCGACCTCAAGGACAAGATCAACAAGGCTCTGGAGGAGATGGTCGCCGACAAGTCCTGGGACAAGGCCGTCAAGGACAACTTCGGCCCGGCCAACTACAAGAACGAGCCGGCGCCGAAGATCGGCGACGTCAAGAGCTGAAGCCGGGCCTGACGGGGTGTGCCGCCCACTGGAAGGGGCGGCACACCGGGGCGGGCATCCCTACACGCGGAAGCGCGGGAGATCGTGTTCGACTTTCTTCAGGATTACGACCTGCTGGGAGCCTTCTGGACGACAGTGCAGCTCGCTGTGCTCTCGGCCGTCGGCTCCCTGATCTGGGGCACCATGCTGGCGGCCATGCGGGTCGGTCCGGTGCCGTTGATGCGTGGCTTCGGGACCGCGTATGTGAATATCGTGCGGAACATCCCGCTGACGGTGATCATCCTGTTCACGTCGCTGGGCCTGAACCAGACGCTGGGAGTGTCCCTCGGCGCGAACGACGTCGAGACGATCAACTTCCGGCTCGCCGTCCTCGGCCTCATCCTCTACACCTCGTCCTTCGTCTGTGAGGCGCTGCGCTCCGGCATCAACACGGTGCCGGTCGGGCAGGCGGAGGCGGCCCGGGCGATCGGGCTCAGCTTCGGACAGGTGCTGGGGCACGTCGTGCTGCCCCAGGCCTTCCGTTCCTCCGTCGTTCCCTTGGCGAACGTATTGATCGCGCTCATCAAGAACACCACGGTGGCCGCGGCCATCGGTGTCGCCGAGGCGGCCCTCCTGATGAAGGAGATGATCGAGAACGAGGCACAACTGCTGTTGATCTCCGCCGTCATCGCCTTCGGTTTCGTGGTTCTGACCCTGCCGACCGGCCTGATTCTCGGCTGGGTGGGCAAGAAGGTGGCGGTGAAGCGATGAGTTCCGTTCTCTACGACGCCCCGGGCCCCCGCGCCAAGCGGCGCAATGTCGTCTTCACGATCGTCTTCGTGGTGGCCCTCGCGGCCCTGCTGTGGTGGGTGTTCGGCACACTCAAGGACAAGGGCCAGCTGGAATGGGTCCTGTGGAAGCCGTTCTTCTCCAGCTCCGAGGCGTGGACCACCTACATCTGGCCGGGCCTGGAGAACACTCTGAAGGCCGCCGCCCTCGCGATGGTCATCGCGCTTCCGCTCGGCGCGGTCCTCGGCATCGCCCGTCTGTCGGACCACGTGTGGGTACGGGTTCCGGCCGCGGTCGTGGTCGAGTTCTTCCGGTCCATCCCCGTGCTGGTCCTGATGATCTTCGGCCTCGCCCTGTTCGCCGAGTACACCGACGTCAGCTCGGACGACCGTCCGCTGTACGCGGTGGTCACGGGTCTCGTGCTCTACAACGCCTCCGTGCTCGCGGAGATCGTCCGGGCGGGCATCCTCGCCCTGCCCAAGGGCCAGTCCGAGGCGGCGTTGGCGATCGGCCTGCGCAAGGGCCAGCTGATGCGGACCATCCTGCTGCCGCAGGCGGTCACGACGATGCTGCCGGCCATCGTCAGCCAGCTCGTCGTCATCCTGAAGGACACCGCGCTCGGCGGTGCCGTCCTCACCTTCCCCGAGCTGCTCGCGTCGGCCAACACGATGAGCGGCTACTACGGCGCCAACGTCATCGCGAGCTTCACCGTGGTCGCCGTGATCTACATCGCGCTCAACTTCCTCCTCACCAGTTTCGCGAGCTGGCTGGAGCGACGGCTGCGGCGGGCCAAGAAGTCGACCGGTGCCGTACTCAAGGCGGACGACACCCAGGCGAACGCCGGAGCGACCGTCTGACACCCGGTCAGCACGTCCGATCGTCGTCGGAGGCAGTGGCGTGATCGCCACTGCCTCCGTCGCTTGACGCAAGCAGCGGCAATAGGTTGCATACGTTCTGTGACCGTGCACCCTGCTCCAACGTCCTGTTCACCCACGTCCCCCGGGACACCGCCACGGGCAGGGGGCGCCGCGCCGTGGACCCGGTGATCATCGCCGGCGCTGGGCCCGCCGGGCTCACGCTCGCCCTGGCGCTGGCGCGTCAGGAGGTGCCCTGTGTCGTCCTCGACGAAGGGCCGGGCAAGGACGAACCACGCCCCGCGCGCACCGTCGTCCTGCGCGAGGACGCCGTCGCACTCGTCGAGCGGCTGACCGGCACACCGCTGACCGGGCTGGGTTTCCGTTGGGCCGGATGGCGGTCGATGCGGCGCAAGCAGGTGACGCGCGAGGTCGCGTTCGGCGACGCCGACCCGGCGCCGCTGCACATCGCCCAGCACGAGCTGACCGGCGTGCTGCGCACCGCGCTCGCCCGCACCTCGCTCGTCAGGGTCGCGGTGGACAGCCGCCTGGACGGCATCGAGCAGGAGGCCTCGGGCGTCACCGCCCATACGCGCGGCCCCAGTGGCACCTGGTGGCGCGGCAGTTACCTGGTCGGCTGCGACGGGCCCCGCTCGACCGTCCGCAAACTCCAGGACATCCGCTTCCCCGGCCGCACGGCGGTGGAACGATACGCCGTCGCCGCGCTGCGCACGGAACTCCCCTGGACCGACGAGGCGGTGCTCCACCGGATGCCGCCGTGGCGGACGTCGGGGCCGTCGGCCGGCGAGATCGTCGGCCGCCCCCTGCGGGACGGCGTGTGGCGCCTGGACTGGCTGCTGCCTCCCGGCAAGGACCTGGTCACGCCGGAGATGCTGGTGAACCGGATCCGGGAGACCCTCACCGGCTGGACCGGCGGGGCGACGCCGTCGTACGAACTCCTCGACACCGGCGTCCACACGGTCCACCACCGGCTGGCCCGTCGCTGGCGGGTGGGCCGTGTCCTCCTCGCCGGAGACGCGGCGCACCTCTTGGGCGCGCTGGGCACACAGGGCCTGGACGAGGGGCTGCGGGACGTCGGCAATCTCGCCTGGAAACTGGCCCTGGCCTGGCACCACGGGCCGCACGAGGCACTGCTCGACAGCTACCAGCAGGAGCGGCGCACGGCGGTCGCCGCCCGACTGGGCGCCGCCGACCAGGTACTGCCGCTGCTGCGCGGCGGCGGAGGACTGCGCTCCTACGTACCCGGCTCGGCCCGCGGCCACGACGCGCTGCTCGCCGACGGCCACCTGGGGCACGGGACGCTGGGCGCGCCGGGAGCCTACGCCGACTCGCCGCTCGCGCCCGAGCACCTCGCGGGCGAGGTCTCCGTCGGTACCGCGCCCGGTGCGCCCGTCAGCGACGTCCGGGTCACGGCGGAGGACGGCACGTTCGTACGGTTGCGCGACCGGCTCGGGCGCGGGGCGCTCCTGGTGCTGCTGGTCGCGCCGGGCACGGGCGTGTGGGACCGCAAGCACTGGGTGACGGCCGGGATCATGCCCCGGCTGGCGGCGGCGGTGACGGCGCTGCCGCATCACGCCGAGCTGCTGGTCGCCGAGAGCTACCCGGGCGCCGCGGCCCACACGGTGCTGCTGGTGCGGCCCGACGGCCACCTGGTCACGGCGCTGGGCGGGGTGCGCCCGGCGGACCTGTACGCGGCGGCGGAGGCGGCGCTGGGCGGGGCGCCGAGGGCGGCAGTGGAGGAGGCGGAGGCGGGAGCGGCGGCCGGGGCGCGCTGACCGGTCGTCCGTCCGTTCGCGGGGCGGGGCGGTGTCGCCGGTGATCGCCGGTGGTGGGCGCCGAAGCGCTGTCCGTATCGTGATGGCGAGTTGACCGGCCCACACCGTCATGGTCTACTCCGGATCGTGACCGACACCGATGTGCGCCTGTGGCGGAGGGTCCACATGGACCTCGTCCGCTATGCGGGCTGCGTGTGTCGCCCGTCCCGCTGAATTCGCATCGCTCTCCCTCGCGCGCGCCGCCTCGACGTGCCGTCGCGCGCTTCTCGCGAACTCCTCAGGACGGTACCCGTGTCTGTCTCCTCCCCCGCTCCTTCCTCCGCGGCCACGGCCGCTCCCACTCAGGCCGAGCTCCTCGACTTCGTACGGCGCACGGCCGCCGACGCCGAGCTGATCGCCTCTCTCCCGCTCGACCCGGAGGGCCGCACCTGGGTGCGGCTGGACGGACCCGGGGGCAGCGAGGCCTGGCTGATCGGCTGGCCGCCCGGCACGGGCACCGGCTGGCACGACCACGCCGATTCCGTGGGCGCCTTCGTGACCGCGGCGGGCGAGCTCAAGGAGAACGCGCTCGCCGCCCGGCTGCCCACCGACGGCTGGAAGACGCTGGAACTCGCCGACGACGTGGACCGGGAACGCCGGCTGTCCGCCGGAAAGGGACGCGCCTTCGGCATGCACCACGTCCATGAGGTGCTCAACGAGTCGGCCGACCGGCACGCCGTCTCCGTGCACGCCTACTATCCGCCCCTGTCCCGGATCCGCCGTTACAGCCGCAGCGGGCAGACCCTCCGCCTGGAGCAGGTCGAGCACCCGGAGGACTGGCAGTGAGCGAGCCGCTCGGGATCGACGCGCTGCTGGAACGGGTACGCCACGGCTACCGGCGGGTGGAACCGCGAGCGGCCCACGAGGCCGCCGAGGCGGGTACGGCGCTGCTGGTGGACATCCGGTACGCCGCCCTGCGCGAGCGGGACGGCGTGATTCCCGGCGCCCTGGTGGTCGAGCGCAACGAACTGGAGTGGCGCCTGGACCCGCAGGGAAGCCACCGTCTCCCCGAGGCCACCGACCATGACCTGCGCGTCGTGGTGGTGTGCGACGAGGGCTACGCCTCCAGCCTGGCGGCGGAGTCCCTTCACCGCCTGGGTCTGCACCGGGCCACGGATCTGATCGGCGGCTTCCAGGCATGGCGGGCGGCGGGACTGCCGGTGGCCGTCGCCTAGCCCGGCCGGCCGGGCCGAAGGCGTGCCGGTACCGAAGGGTTTGAGGGCCACCGGGCTCGGAAGCCGGCGGTGACCGGGCGGGCGGCCGGTGTGGTGTCGGTCTTCTCCGCCTTCCTGTCGCGCAACGGGACGATGGTGTGGCGGGCGGCCGGTTCACCGGTGTTGCCGACCGGGCCCACCCGGTACCGGCCGTTCCGGGCGGCCCGCCGGCCGGCACAGCGTGAGGCCAAGCAGGTGTGACACAGGTGTGTCGCCGGGTCAGAAGCCGTCGTCGCCGAGGAACTCCGGGTCCTCGCCCTCCTCCTCCAGCGCCTGGCGGACCACACGCAGGGCCATGCCCTCGGGGTAGCCCTTGCGGGCCAGCATGCCCGCGAGGCGGCGCAGCCTCTTGTCGCGGTCGAGGCCTCGGGTCGCGCGCAGCTTCCGGGTGACGAGCTCGCGCGCGGTCTCCTCCTCCTGCTCGGAGTCCAGCTGCGAGACCGCCGCGTCGATGAGCGCGGCCTCGACGCCCTTGGTCCGCAGTTCCCTGGCGAGCGCGCGCCGGGCCAGCCCGCGGCCGTGGTGCCGCGACTCCACCCAGGCGTCCGCGAAGGCGCTGTCGTCGATCAGGCCGACCTCCTCGAACCTGGACAGCACCTCCTCGGCGGCCTCGTCGGGGATCTCGCGCTTGCGCAGGGCGTCGGCGAGCTGCTTGCGCGTGCGCGGGGTCCCGGTGAGCAGGCGCAGGCAGATCGCCCGTGCCTGCTCGACCGGGTCCCGCGGAGGCTCCCCCTTCTCGGCCCTCGACGAGGAAGTGGCACCTCCGTCCTCGGCGGACGTCTCCGCACGCTCGCGCCGTCGGCGCCCGCGCGCACCGCCCGTTCCACGGCCCCGTCCGCCTCCGCGACGCACCCCGCCGTCACCGGGTGCACCGACGTCGTACGGGTCCTCGGCGCCGAACGGGTCGTCGTACGGGACCTCGGCGCCGTACGGGTCCCCGGCGCCGTGCGACGCAGAGGCCCCGTACGCGCCGCCGTCCGTCCCGGCGGAACCGTCCCCCCCTGGTCTGCCCCGCTCACGCTCCGGCGTAGCGGCGTCCTGACGGGCGTACTCGGCCCAGTCGGTTCGTCGCGTCACGGGTCAGCTCTTGGCAGCCGCGGCCTTGGACTTGGTCGCCTTGGCGGTCGCGGGGGCGGGCACCGCCGGTGCGGCGTCTGCCGTGGCGGCGGAGACGGCAGCGTCCGCGCCCGGCTCGGTGGCGGGCTCCTCGGGACGTACGCCGACGCCCAGCTTCTCCTTGATCTTCTTCTCGATCTCGTTGGCGAGGTCGGGGTTGTCCTTCAGGAAGTTGCGCGCGTTCTCCTTGCCCTGGCCGAGCTGGTCGCCCTCGTACGTGTACCAGGCGCCGGCCTTGCGCACGAAGCCGTGCTCCACGCCCATGTCGATCAGGCCGCCCTCACGGCTGATGCCCTGGCCGTAGAGGATGTCGAACTCGGCCTGCTTGAAGGGCGGTGCGACCTTGTTCTTGACGACCTTGCAGCGGGTGCGGTTGCCGACCGCGTCCGTGCCGTCCTTCAGCGTCTCGATGCGGCGGATGTCGATGCGCACGGAGGCGTAGAACTTCAGCGCCCGGCCACCGGTCGTGGTCTCCGGGGAGCCGAACATCACGCCGATCTTCTCGCGGAGCTGGTTGATGAAGATCGCGGTGGTCTTGGACTGGTTGAGCGCACTCGTGATCTTCCGCAGTGCCTGGCTCATCAGCCGGGCCTGCAGACCGACGTGGCTGTCACCCATCTCGCCCTCGATCTCCGCACGCGGGACGAGCGCGGCGACGGAGTCGATGACGATGAGGTCGAGGGCTCCGGAGCGGACCAGCATGTCCACGATCTCCAGGGCCTGCTCGCCGTTGTCCGGCTGGGAGAGGATCAGGTTGTCGATGTCGACGCCGAGCTTCTTCGCGTACTCGGGGTCGAGGGCGTGCTCCGCGTCCACGAACGCGACCTGGCCGCCGGCCTTCTGCGCGTTCGCCACCGCGTGCAGGGTGAGGGTCGTCTTGCCCGAGGACTCGGGGCCGTAGATCTCCACGACCCGGCCACGCGGGAGACCGCCCACGCCAAGGGCCACGTCGAGCGCGGTCGACCCGGTCGGGATGACCTCGATGGGCTCCTTCGACCGCTCGCCCATGCGCATGACCGCGCCCTTGCCGAATTGCCGTTCAATCTGTGCGAGCGCGGCATCCAGGGCCTTCTCGCGGTCGGTTCCTGCCATGGGTTCCACCCGGTTTGCTTGATTCGATCGCTTCACGTCAAAGACGCTAATGCCTGCCACTGACAATGCGCCCCGATGCGGGTCCAGCCTGTGGATAACTCGGGCACTTCTCCGCCCAAACTCGGTCGAATCGCCCGTCACACCCTCTTGCTAGAGCCTCCATGAGAATGGATGTTCGATTTTTGTGTCAAGCGCACCACAGGCACCTCCGAGACTACGACCACGGGTGCCCCATGCCGTCGAACGTTGTCGAGTCCACCGAGGAGGAGATCGCCGCAGCTCAGGAAGAAGTGGCCAAGGACATGGGCTGGTGGCACCGGCAGCGACCAGAGTGGGAGGGCACGAGCTCAAGGTCCGCTGCCACAGGGCAGCCGAGCAGAAGTCATGCGTGCCCGACCGCCGCCCCGGGCCGGTCGCCACTGCTTCCCCGGCGTCGACAGCCGTCTCCGGCGGGACGAGGACCAGGCGAGTGGGTGTCGGCCAGGCGCGCCCCCTGCGGACGAGGCGACCGCGCCGAACCGCCCGCAGGACCGCGCCCGCCCGTCCTCAGAACCGCGCCCGCCCCGCCCCCCGGGCGTCGCCTTCCCGGCCCTCCGGCCTCGTTCCGCCGTCGGGCCACGAACCCAAGGGGCCGACGGGGACGCCCTGGCGGTGTACTGCGCGTGGGCTGCCTCACGTGCTGACGCGACCGCTCAGGGTGTGGGCTGCCTCACCCGCTGACGCGGGCCTTCAGGACGAGCCGCCGTCTCCGGTCCCGCCCGGCTCCGCTCGCCGGGCCCACAGTCCGCGCAGGCGCGCGGGCCCCCCGGGCCCCGACCGGCGGTTGCGGTGTCCGTGGACGCGAGGATCGTCCGTGACGTCGTAGCGCCTGACGTACGCCCCGAGGAACGCCTGCAGCGTGGCGACCGCCGGGATGGCGATCAGCGCGCCGACGGCGCCCAGGAGTGCGGTGCCGGCGACGACCGAGCCGAAGGCGACCGCGGGGTGGATGTCCACGGTCCTCGACGTCAGCTTGGGCTGCAGCACGTAGTTCTCGAACTGCTGGTAGACCACCACGAAGCCCAGTACCCACACCGCGTACCAGGGGTTGACCGTGAAGGCGATCAGCATGGGCAGGGCGCCCGCGAGATAGGTGCCGATGGTGGGGATGAACTGCGACACCAGGCCCACCCACACGGCCAGTGCGGGCGCGTAGGGCACCCCCAGGACCTCCAGCAGGATGTAGTGCGCCACGCCGGACACCAGCGCCATCAGACCGCGCGAGTACAGGTAACCGCCGGTCTTGTCCACGGCGATCTCCCACGCGCGCAGGACCTCGGCCTGCCGGGCGGGCGGCAGGACGGAGCAGAGCGCGCGCCGCAGCCGGGGGCCGTCTGCCGCGAAGTAGAACGAGAACAGCAGGATCGTCAGCAGCTGGAAGAGCCCGCCGAGGACCTGGGCCGACACGTCGAGGACGCCGGTGGCGCTGTTCTGCACGTAGTTGCGCAGCCAGTCGGAGCGGAGCAGGCCCTCCTGGATGTCGACCCGGCGCAGCTCGGTGTGGAAGTGGCCGTTGACCCAGTTGATGACCGAGTCGAGGTAGTCGGGGAATTCCTCGACCATCTTGACGATCTGGCCCGCGAGCATGGAGCCGAGCAGCATCACGAACCCCGCCGCCGCGATCAGCACGGCGAGGAAGACGAGGAAGGTGGCCAGCCCGCGGCGCATGCCGCGGCCGGCCATCCAGCTCACCGCGGGTTCGATGGCGAGAGCCAGGAAGAAGGCGATGAGGATGTTGATCAGGAGGCCGGTGAGCTGGTGAAAGGCCCAGCTGCCGAGCTGGAAGACGGCGATGAGCGCGAGGGCCAGCACCATGGCGCGGGGCAGCCAGCGCGGCATGCGGGCGCCCGGTCCGCCGGAGGCCCCGGCCCGGGGCTCGGTGGGCGGGGGCGTGCCGGTCGAGGAAGTGTGCCGGGTCGCCTGCCCGGTCTCGTCAGTGGGTGCCACGGACCAAGTCTCGCCCACTCCACCGGCAGCGGAGTCCGTCCGGTGATCTTCGTGACCGGTCAGCGCTGTTCCTGTGGCACGTTCATGACCGTACAGACCACCCGCCACACGTCCTTGGCGTCCCAGCCGGCGTCCAGTGCCTCGTGCACCGTACGCCCGCCCAGCTGTGCCATCACGTGGTCGCGCGCGAACGTGTCGGCGTAGCCCGGACCGAAGTGATCCGTCATCCGCTCCCAGAAGACCGTCAACCGCATGACTCCAGTATCCCGCCCCTGAGAGTGGGTCCGGAGCCAGGATCCCGAGCCGGGGCGGCATGTCCGCCTACGGTCTGTCCCATGGCCGAATCCGGAGCTTCCCCACTCCCTGCGACGTCCCCCACACCCCCGACGGGCTCACCGCTCGCGCGCGCGGAGCACTTCGTCTGGCTGACCGCGCGCGTACTGGAGCAGCGCCTGTTCGCGTACCACTTCCGCGGCGGTGACGCCGGACCGGTGGAGACCGCGCTGGACGCCTACCGCAACGAGGACGGCGGATACGGCCACGCGCTGGAACCGGATCTGCGCGGTCCGGTCAGCCAGCCGCTGCACACCGCGCGCGCCCTGCGCGTCCTGGACGCCGTGGGACGCTGCGGCGGACAGCGCGTGGAGCGGATGTGCCGCTATCTGACCTCGGTGTCCACCCCGGACGGTGCCCTGCCGGCGGTCCGTCCCGGGCGGCGCGACCATCCGGTCGCCCCCTTCGTTCCGGTCGTGGACGACCCGCCGGGCGAACTCCTCGCCACCGGTCCGGTGGTCGGCCTGCTGCACCGCAACGGGATCTGGCACGCCTGGCTGTTCCGGGCCACGGACTTCTGCTGGCAGGCCGTCGAGTCGCTGGGGACCTCGCACCCGTACGAGATCGAGGCCGCCGTGTCCTTCCTGGACACCGCACCCGACCGCCCGCGCGCGCAGGCCGCGGCCGGCCGGCTGGGCCGCCTGGTGCGCGAGCAGCGCCTCGCGGTGCTGGACCCGGACGACCTCGACGCGTACCCGGTCTCCCCCGGTTACGCCCCGGACGAGCGCCATTTTCCCCACGACTACGCGCGGCACCCGCACTCCCTCGCGCGCGCGTGGTTCACGGACGACGAGATGGCCCGCTCCCTGGACTTCCTCACTGCGGAGCAGGAGGAGGGCGGCGGCTGGCCCGTCCGCTGGCGCCACTGGGCCCCCGCCCCGACGCTGGAGGCCCGCGCGGGAGTGACGCTCGACGCCCTGTGCACGCTCCGGGCGTACGGTCGCTCCCTGGACTGACCCGGTCCGCCCGCCCAGGGCCCGCGCCTCCCCGCCCTCGTGCCGACCGCGTCCGCCCAGGGCCCGCGCCTCCCCGCCCTCGTGCCGACCGCGTCCGCCCAGGGCCCGCGCCTCCCCCGCCCTCGTGCCGCCGACCGCGTCCGCCCAGCTCAGGGCGATTGTCAGTGCTCGGGTGCACCATGGATCCATGGTCAGCTCCGCACACCGGGCCCTGGACGGCTTCTCCCCCGCGACCCGCGGTTGGTTCACGGGGGCCTTCTCCGCGCCCACCGCCGCCCAGGCGGGGGCGTGGCAGGCCATCTCGGAGGGCTCCGACGCGCTGGTGGTCGCCCCCACCGGCTCCGGCAAGACGCTGGCCGCCTTCCTCGCCGCCCTGGACCAGCTGGCATCGACGCCTCCGCCCGCCGACCCCAAGAAGCGCTGCCGCGTCCTGTACGTCTCGCCGCTCAAGGCCCTGGCCGTCGACGTCGAGCGCAATCTGCGCAGCCCGCTGACCGGCATCCGCCAGGAGTCCGTACGCCTCGGCCTGCCCGAGCCCGAGGTCAAGGTCGGCATCCGCTCCGGCGACACCCCGGCCGCCGAGCGCCGCGCCCTGTCGACCCGCCCGCCGGACATCCTGATCACCACCCCGGAGTCCCTGTTCCTGATGCTGACGTCGGCCACGCGCGACGCGCTGACCGGCGTCGAGACGGTGATCCTGGACGAGGTGCACGCGGTCGCGGGCACCAAGCGCGGCGCCCATCTCGCGCTCACCCTGGAGCGGCTGGACGAGCTGCTCCCGAAGCCGGCCCGCCGCATCGGCCTGTCCGCGACGGTCCGCCCGGTGGACGAGGTCGCCCGGTTCCTCGCTCCCCGCGGCAAGGTGGAGATCGTCCAGCCGGACTCGGGCAAGGAGTTCGACCTGTCCGTCGTCGTCCCGGTCGAGGACCTGGGCGAGCTGGGCGGCTCCCCGGCGGCCGACGGCAACGACGGCGCGGAGCGTCCGTCGATCTGGCCGCACGTCGAGGAGCGGATCGCCGACCTCGTCCAGTCGCACCGCTCCACGATCGTCTTCGCCAACTCGCGGCGCCTGGCCGAGCGCCTGTGCAACAGGCTCAACGAGATCGCGTACGAGAGGGCGACCGGCGAGCCACTGGGCGAGCACCACTCCCCCGCCGAGCTGATGGGCGGCTCGGGCGCCGCCCAGGGCGCCCCACCGGTGATCGCCCGCGCCCACCACGGCTCGGTCTCCAAGGAGCAGCGCGCCCTGGTCGAGGAGGACCTCAAGGCGGGCCGCCTGCCCGCCGTGGTGGCCACCTCCAGTCTGGAGCTGGGCATCGACATGGGCGCCGTCGACCTGGTCGTCCAGGTCGAGTCACCCCCCTCCGTCGCCTCCGGCCTCCAGCGCGTCGGCCGCGCGGGACACCAGGTCGGCGCCGTCTCCACGGGCGTCGTCTTCCCCAAGTACCGCGGCGACCTGGTCCAGGCGGCCGTGGTCACCGAGCGCATGCGCAGCGGCGCCATCGAGGCCCTCAGGATCCCCACGAACCCGCTCGACGTCCTGGCCCAGCAGCTCGTGGCGATGACCGCGCTGGACACCTGGCAGGTCGACGACCTGCTCGCCACCGTCCGCCGCGCCGCCCCCTACGCCTCCCTCCCGGAGTCGGCCTTCACGGCCGTCCTGGACATGCTCGCGGGCCGTTATCCGTCCGACGCCTTCGCCGAGCTGCGCCCACGCGTGGTGTGGGACCGGGTCGCCGGCACGGTCACCGGCCGCCCGGGCGCGCAGCGCCTCGCCGTCACCTCGGGGGGCACCATTCCCGACCGCGGCCTCTTCGGGGTCTTCCTCGCCGGGGCCGATCCGAAGAAGGGCGGTGGCCGGGTCGGCGAGCTCGACGAGGAGATGGTGTACGAGTCCCGGGTGGGGGACGTCTTCACCCTCGGCACCAGCTCGTGGCGCATCGAGGACATCACCCGCGACCGGGTCCTGGTCTCCCCCGCACCGGGCGTCCCGGGCAGGCTGCCCTTCTGGAAGGGCGACCAGCTGGGCCGCCCCCTCGAGCTGGGCCGGGCGCTGGGCGCCTTCCTGCGCGAGGTCGGGTCCCTGTCCGAGGAGGACGCCCGGCTGCGCCTCGTCACCGCGGGCCTGGACGCCTGGGCCGCGGACAACGTGCTGGCCTACCTCGCCGAGCAGCGCGAGGCCTGCGGCCACGTCCCCGACGACCGCACCATCGTGGTCGAGCGCTTCCGGGACGAACTGGGCGACTGGCGGGTCGTGGTCCACTCCCCCTTCGGCGCCCAGGTCCACGCACCCTGGGCACTCGCCCTCGGCGCCCGGCTGTCCGAGCGCTACGGCATGGACGCGCAGGTCATGCACGCCGACGACGGCATCGTGCTGCGCCTGCCGGACGCCGACCTGATGGGCCTGGACTTCCTCGACCAGGAACCGTCGAAGCCTGCCCTCGAGTACGACGCCGAGCAGGCGCCGGTCGGCGCGGCCGACGTCGTCTTCGACAAGGGCGAGGTCGACCGGGTCGTCACCGACCAGGTGGGCGGCTCGGCGCTGTTCGCGTCCCGATTCCGCGAGTGCGCGGCCCGCGCGCTGCTGCTTCCGCGCCGCAGCCCCGGCAAGCGGACCCCGCTGTGGCAGCAGCGCCAGCGCGCCGCGCAACTGCTCGAGGTGGCCAGCGAGTACGGCTCGTTCCCGATCGTCCTGGAGGCGGTCCGCGAGTGCCTCCAGGACGTCTTCGACGTGCCCGGCCTGGCCGAGCTGATGGGTGACCTGGAGTCCCGCAGGGTCCGCCTGGTCGAGGTCACCACTCCGGAGCCGTCCCCCTTCGCCCGCTCCCTGCTCTTCGGATACGTCGCCCAGTTCCTGTACGAGGGCGACTCGCCGCTCGCCGAGCGCCGTGCCGCCGCCCTCTCCCTGGACTCGCGGCTGCTGGCCGAGCTGCTCGGCCAGGCGGAGCTGCGCGAGCTGCTCGACGCGGAGGTGCTGACCGAGCTGGAGCGCGAGCTGCAGTGGCTCACCGAGGACCGCCGCGTCAAGGATCCGGAGGGCGTCGCGGACGTGCTGCGGATACTCGGCCCGCTCACGGACACCGAGCTGGCCGAGCGGGGCGCCGAGCCGCAGTGGGCGCCGGAGCTCGCCTCCGCCCGCCGTGCGATCCGGGTACGCATCGCCGGCGCCGACCACTGGGCGGCGATCGAGGACGCCGGCCGGCTGCGCGACGCGCTGGGCACGGCGCTGCCCGTGGGCGTGCCCGAGGCCTTCACCGAGCCGGTCAAGGACCCGCTCGGCGACCTCCTCGCCCGGCACGCGCGCACCCACGGCCCCTTCACGTCGGTCACCGCCGCGGCCCGCTTCGGCCTGGGCGTCGCGGTCACCGAGGGTGCCCTGCAGCGCCTCGCGGCGGCGGGCCGGGTCGTGCAGGGCGAGTTCCATCCGGCCGGGATCGGACAGGAGTGGTGTGACGCGACCGTACTGCGCAGGCTGCGCCGCCGTTCCCTGGCCGCGCTGCGGCACGAGCTGGAGCCGGTGCCGCCGGCCGCGCTCGGCCAGTTCCTCCCGCAGTGGCAGCACATCGGCAAGGGGCACGCGCTGCGCGGCGTCGACGGGCTCGTGCGGGCCGTCGAACAGCTGCAGGGCGCCTCCGTGCCCGCCTCCGCCCTGGAGAAGCTGGTCCTGCCGTCCCGGGTGGCGGACTACTCCCCCGCGATGCTGGACGAGCTCACGGCCGCCGGCGAAGTGGTGTGGGCGGGCGCGGGCTCACTCCCCGGCAAGGACGGCTGGGTCTCCCTCTATCTGGCGGACGCGGCCCCGCTTCTCCTGCCGCCCCCGCACCCCCTGGAGCCGACCGCCCTCCACGAGTCCGTCCTGAACGTCCTCTCCGGCGGGTACGGTCTGTTCTTCCGGCAGATCGCCGACCAGGTCCGCGCCACCACCCACCCGGACGTCACCGACCCGCAGCTGGCCGACGCCCTGTGGGAGCTGGCATGGTCGGGGCGGCTGACGAACGACACGCTCGCCCCCTTGCGCTCCCTGCTGGGCTCGGGACGCACCGCGGGTTCCACGGCCCACCGCGCCAAGCGCGCCGTGCCACGCGGACGCTACGGCACGCTGACGGCCGCCGCCCGGCCCACGTCCCGCAGCGGCCCGCCGACGGTCGCGGGCCGCTGGTCGCTGCTCCCGGCCCGTGAGGGTGACACGACGGTGCGTGCCCACGCCCTGGCCCGCACGCTCCTCGACCGGCACGGCGTGGTGACCCGCGGCGCCGTCGCCGCCGAGGGCGTGGAGGGCGGCTTCTCGGCGGTGTACCGCGTCCTGGCCGCCTTCGAGGAGAGTGGTCAGGCCCGGCGCGGCTATGTGGTCGAAGGGCTCGGCGCGGCGCAGTTCGCCATGGAGGGCGCAGTGGACCGGCTGCGCGCGGTGGCGGGCGCCCGCGAGCGCGGCGACGGCTCGTCCGGACGGGCGGAGTTCACCGGCGTCACCACCGGCCACCACACATCAGGCGACGGTTCCACCGACCAGGCCTCCGGCTCCCCCTTCGACACGGCTCCGCCGGCCTGGCCTCCGGCTTCCCCCTTCGGCTTCACGTCCGGCGGTCGCGCGGCCCCAGGCGCCCCGGACCACTTCGACGACGTCTCCGCAGACCCGGGGGTCCCGCCCCGTGCGCCCTCCCTCGGTGACCGCGTCTCTCCCCACGACCACGCCGAACCCGGCGCGGGCGGCCCACGTGGCGGCGGAGGCGCGCACGGCGGCTTCGGTGGTCCGCGCGGCTCGTACGACACCGGGTCTCCCGCCCGTCGCGGCCACCGCTCCGCCGGTCCACGGGCCGTCGTCCTGGCCGCCGCCGATCCCGCGAACGCGTACGGCGCGGCACTCGCCTGGCCCGAGCCCCCGGCCGGCGCCACCCACAAGCCGGGCCGCAAGGCGGGCTCCCTGGTGGTCCTCGTCGAGGGCGAGCCGGCGCTCTACATGGAACGCGGCGGCAAGACGCTCCTGCTGTGGCCCTCCGATCCGGACGGTCCGCCCAGCGACGACCTCCGTCTGCGGGCGGCCACGGAGACACTGGCAGCGGCCGCCCGCGCGGGTTCCCTCGGCACGGTCACGGTGGAGCGGGTCAACGGCGCGGCCGCGCTGACGTCGCCGCTCGGTCCCCTCCTGGAGGAAGCGGGGTTCATCGCCACCCCCCGTGGCCTGCGCATCAGAGCCTGAGCCTGTCACCCTTGACCCATGCCCGAAGGAGACACGGTCTGGCAGGCCGCGCGGCGACTGCACGACGCCCTCGCGGGCAAGGTGCTGACCCGCAGTGACTTCCGCGTGCCCCGGTACGCCACGGTCGACCTCACCGGCCGTGCGGTCCTGGACGTCACCCCGCGCGGCAAGCACCTGCTCGCCCGCGTCGAGGGTGGTCTGACGGTCCACACGCACCTGCGGATGGACGGTTCCTGGAAGGTGTTCGCGGCAGGTCAGCGCTGGAGCGGTGGCCCCGCGCACCAGATCCGGGTCATCCTCGGCACCGCCGACCGCACGGCCGTCGGCTATCGCCTCCCGGTGCTGGAGATCCTCCGCACCGCCGACGAACAGCGCGCCGTCGGTCACCTCGGCCCGGACCTGCTGGGTCCGGACTGGGACCCGGAGAAGGCCCTGGCCAATCTGCGCGCGGATCCCGCCCGCCCTCTCGGTGAGGCCCTGCTCGACCAGCGGAAT
The DNA here is from genome assembly GCF_019049165.1 of Streptomyces sp. AC627_RSS907. NCBI lineage: Bacteria > Bacillati > Actinomycetota > Actinomycetes > Kitasatosporales > Streptomycetaceae > Streptomyces > Streptomyces sp. AC627_RSS907. The sequence continues at coordinate 20,345 of NZ_JAGMUE010000002.1, read as the reverse complement.
CTCGCCGGAATCGGCAATGTCTACAAGAGCGAGCTGTGCTTCCTGCTCGGCGTCACCCCCTGGCTCCCCGTCGGTGACCTGCCCGACGCCCACGCCGTGAAGCTGCCGGCCCTGGCGAAGAAGCTTCTGGACGCCAACCGTGACCGTCCGGTCCGCCGTACGACGGGCCTGCGCGGCCAAGACCTGTTCGTGTACGGCCGCGCACCGCGCCCCTGCCTGCGCTGCGGCACGTCGGTCCGCGTGGCGGACCAGGGCGACGGCTCCCGCGAACGCCCCACGTACTGGTGCCCGACCTGCCAGGCCGGTCCCGCGCCGCGCCCGGGCGGCCCCGCGGGTCCCGGGCCACGGCGCGGGGCGGGATGACTCAGCCGACGAGCAGGCCGTCCATCTGGCCGGCCGCCTCCCGCAGTCCTTCCTCCATGCCCATCGTCGTGAGCTGCTCCATGTGCTGGCGGGTGTCGAAGACCGCACGCATCTCCATGCGGGTGCCGCCGTCGCGCACCGTGAGCGTCACCCGGTTGGTGGTCGTCGGCATGTCGGGGTTCGGCGCCCCGTCGGCGTCGGCGAATCCGTCGGTGAACTCCAGCGACGTCGGCGCGTCCACCGAGGTGACCCGCCACCAGCCGCGGTACTTGTCACCCTTCGGGCCGGTCATGAAGTACGTGACGTCGCCACCCGGTGCCAGGTCGTGCTCCTCCACCGTGGCCGGGTAGGTGGGCGGGCCCCACCAGCGTTCCAGCTGCCGCGGGTCGGACCACAGCTGCCACACCCGTTCGACGGGCGCGGCGAAGTCGGCGATCAGGGTGAGGGTCAGGTTGTCGAGATCCTTGTCCAGGCTGGTGACGCTCATCGGTCCGGTCCTTCCGTCGGGTGGGGCACATCAGAGTCCGCTTCCCGGGCGAGCAGACCGGGTATCAGGACCCCGCGTCCGACCGGGAAGACGACGGGGCCGGGGCGCGCACGGCCGTACGCAGGGCCCGCCGCCACCGCCCCGCCCGCACGGCCCCGACGGCCCGGCACTCGGGCACACAGTGCACCGGCAGCACACTCAGCCCCCACCCGCCGACCGCGACCGCCCCTTCGAGCACCCCCGCACCGGGCGCCAGCGCCAGCCGCAGCACGGCCCACCACCACAGCACACCCGACCCCAGCGCGGCAGCCCGGCGAGCCGTCCGCGCCGAGATCATCCCGCGTCATCCGTTTTCGGCCTGGAACATCCAGTGCTGCTTCTCGAGGTCGGCCGTGATCTGGATGAAGATGTCCTGGCTCACCGGATCCGGGTCCCCGGTCGCCGTGATCCGCTCGCGCATCCGTCCGATCACCGCGCTCAGCGCGTCCACGATCGTCTGCACCGCGGTGGTGTCGTCGACCCACCCTTCCGGGGTCACGTCAATGCCGCTTCCGACGGCCACCGTCGCGGCCCGCCCGTCCGGGGACACGCCGAGCGCCGACGCGCGCTCCGCCACGGTGTCGGAGTGCCCGCGCGCGGTGTCGACGAGCTCGTCCAGCTGCAGGTGTACGGTGCGGAACCGCGGACCGACCACGTTCCAGTGGATCTGCTTCGCCACCAGGGCGAGGTCCACCAGGTCGACGAGGCCACCCTGCAACGCCTCGGACACGGTCTTCAGGTTCGCGTCGGACAAGGGGCTCTTCACGACGTACATCCACACCTCCGACGGTTCGCCCCCGTTCTGTGTCCCCCTCCACGATGACCGCACCGCCGTGGACCGGCAAACCGGCGAAGGCGTCGCCGACGGCCTGCACCCGCGCACGCAAAAACCCCGACCGCACCTCCCCGGTCTCCCCGTGAGGCCCCGGCCGGGGCCTCACACGCACACGTTCCCAGCGATCAGGCGGCGACGACGTCCACTGCCTCGGCGGGCGCCTTGATGGTCACCCGTTCCGGCGGCACGCCGGTCACCGACACGGAGCCCAGCATGGGACGGACCGGTGCGGGCACGGTCTCGCTGGACGTGGCAGCAGCGGACTGGGCCAGCTCGGCGAGGGCGAGCTCGTCGCTCACTTCCCGCATGAGCTCGGACATCCGTACGTCCAGCGCGTCGCAGATGGCGGAGAGCAGCTCGGAAGAAGCCTCCTTCTGCCCCCGCTCCACCTCGGAGAGATAGCCGAGTGAGACTCGGGCGGACGAGGAGACTTCGCGCAGAGTACGGCCCTGGCGCTGGCGCTGCCGACGCAGCACGTCACCCAGTAGGCGACGGAGCAGAATCATCGGTGGCTCCCTCCTCGGACCGCGTAACCGCATCCTTCACGCCCCACCGTACCGCCTCGCGCCGCGGCCGTGCGGGGAGCGATGTCGTGTTCACTCAGGGCTGTAAACATCAAAACCCCCCGTTCCGTTCCGTATCCTGTGCCCGCTCATTCCCGGTCTGTTCGCCCGCAAGCTCCCTCAACAGGAGTGCGAGTACGCTCCGTACACTCTCCATACGAATTTCCGCCCGGTCGCCGTTCAACCGCAGCGCCTCCACTTTTCCGCCGCCGGCGGAGCCCGGATCCGCACCGACGTCCCCCGCGAAGGGGCCGTCGACGGCCACGAAGACCGTTCCGACGGGCTGCCCGTCCTGCGGACCGGGGCCCGCGACACCCGTCGTCGCGATGCCCCAGTCGGCGCCCAGCGCCTTGCGCACACCGACCGCCATCTGGGCGGCGACCTGCGGATCCACCGCTCCGCGCGCCGCGAGAACCGTGGCATCGACGCCGAGCACTTCCCGCTTCAGCGCCGTCGCGTAGGCGGTGACGGACCCCCGGAAGGCCTTGGACGCCCCCGGCACCGCGGTGATCTCGGCGGCCACCAGTCCACCGGTCAGTGACTCGGCGACCGCCAGGGTCTCGCCCCTGACCGTGAGTAGTCGCACCACGTCGGCGGCCGTGGAACTCAACCTTCCGTCTCCTTCAACGCCGCCCTGCGCTCGGCGATTCCCTGCCGGCGCAGCACAATGGCCTGTTTTACATAGTCCAGACCGGTCACCACCGTCAGGACGACCGCCGCGGCCATCACCCAGAACCTCAGGGTCGCCAGGGGCCCCGTCAGCGCCAGAACGTACATGCCGACGGCCACGCCCTGCGTGAGGGTCTTGAGCTTGCCGCCGCGGCTCGCCGGGATGACTCCGTACCGGATGACCACGAAACGGAGCACGGTGATGCCGAGTTCCCGGCCGAGGATGACGGCCGTCACCCACCACGGCAGGTCCCCCAGCGCGGACAGGCAGACGAGCGCCGCCCCCATGATCGCCTTGTCGGCGATGGGGTCGGCGATCTTCCCGAAGTCGGTGACGAGATTGTAGGTGCGCGCCAGATGGCCGTCGAAGAGGTCGGTGATCATGGCAATGGCGAAAGCCGCCCAGGCGAAGGAGCGCCAGGCCGGGTCGTACCCGCCGTTGCCGAGCATCAGCGCGACGAACGCCGGCACGAGGAGCAGCCGGAGCATCGTCAGGAGGTTGGCGACGTTCCAGACGCTCGCCTGGTTGACGGCGGCGGCCGCGATCTTGCCGCCGCGTCCCGCGGCACCGCCCTCGGTCGCACCCCGTTCCGCGATGCCCGCCGGAGCCGTACGCTCCGGCGGTTCTTGACCGGCACCCGAGATCCCGCGCGGGCCGGCCCTGCGCGCACCGGAGGAACCACCCGCCGCGGACGCCGGGACTCCGGTCATCTGCCGGCCTCCTCACTCCACGCGGGGGAGCCCGGCAGCGGTTCGGCCACCAGGTCGACACCCTCCGTACCGACGACCTTCGCGTCGACCATACTTCCGACCGTCAGGCCTTCGCCGCCCGTGAGCAGCACCTGGCCGTCGGTCTCCGGTGCCTGGTGCTCCGCGCGGCCGCGGACGCCGTCCCCCTCGTCGGCGGACTCCACCGACTCGACGAGCACGCGCACGCTCGTGCCCACGCGCTCCTCGGCACGCTGCGAGACGAGTTCCTCGGCCAGCCGGGACACGCGTGCCAGTCGCTCGGCGACGACGTCCTCGTCCAGCTTGTCGCCGTACGTCGCCGCTTCGGTGCCCTCCTCGTCGGAGTAGCCGAAGACACCGATGGCGTCCAGCCGCGCGTGGTTGAGGAACCGCTCCAGCTCGGCGAGGTCGGACGCCGACTCGCCGGGGAAGCCCACGATGAAGTTGGACCGCACGCCTGCCTCGGGCGCCTTGCTGCGGATGGTGTCCAGCAGCTCCAGGAAGCGGTCGGTGTCGCCGAAGCGGCGCATCGCGCGCAGCACGTTCGGCGCGGAGTGCTGGAAGGACAGGTCGAAGTAGGGCACGACCTTCGGCGTCGAGGTCAGGACGTCGATCAGGCCCGGACGCATCTCGGCCGGCTGGAGGTAGCTGACGCGCACGCGCTCGAGGCCGTCGACCTGGGCGAGCTCGGGCAGCAGGGACTCCAGCAGGCGGATGTCGCCGAGGTCCTTGCCGTAGGAGGTGTTGTTCTCGGAGACCAGCATGATCTCCTTGACGCCCTGTTCGGCCAGCCACCGCGTCTCGTTCAGCACGTCGCTCGGGCGGCGGGAGATGAAGGAGCCGCGGAAGGACGGGATGGCGCAGAAGGAGCAGCGCCGGTCGCAGCCGGAGGCCAGCTTCACCGAGGCGACCGGGGAGCCGTCCAGACGGCGGCGCAGCGGCGCGCGGGGCCCGGAGGCGGGGGCGACGCCCTCGGGGAGGTCGGTCGGGCCGTGGCCGGGCAGGGCGACGGAGGCCCCGGCCTCCTGCCGCTCGGCGGGGCTGATGGGCAGCAGCTTGCGGCGGTCGCGGGGGGTGTGCGCGGCGTGGACGCCACCGCTGAGGATGGTCTGCAGCCGGTCGGAGATGTCGGCGTAGTCGTCGAAGCCGAGCACGCCGTCGGCCTCGGGGAGGGCCTCGGCGAGCTCCTTGCCGTACCGCTCGGCCATGCAGCCCACCGCCACCACGGCCTGCGTTCTGCCGTGGCCCTTGAGGTCGTTGGCCTCCAGGAGGGCGTCGACGGAGTCCTTCTTGGCGGCCTCGACGAAGCCGCACGTGTTCACGACGGCGACGTCCGCTTCCTCGGCGTCATCGACGAGCTTCCAGCCGTCCGCCTCCAGACGGCCTGCGAGCTCCTCCGAGTCCACCTCGTTACGGGCGCAGCCAAGGGTGACGAGTGCGACGGTACGGCTTTCAGGCATGGGCTCAAGACTACTTCGTCCCGCCGACAGCCCACGTCGACGGGGTTGGCCGATCTTGGCCAACCCCGTAGTGACTCGTCCCCTCGGGTCCCGTTATCCGACCTGCGGGTCGCCCTTGGTGTAGGTGAGGCGTTCCACCGAGCCGGGCCGGAAGTCGTCCTCGATCTTCTTGCCGTTGACGTACAGCTGGACGGCACCGGCGTCGCCGAGCACGAGGTTGACCTTCTCGCTGTCCTGGAAGGTCTTCGAGTCGCCCTGCTTGAGCAGCCCGTCGAAGAGCAGCCGGCCGTTGTGGTCCTTGGCGGAGATCCAGCTTCGGCCGTCGCTCGCGCTGACCTTGACGGTCACCTTGTCCTGGGGCGCGGCGGCGATGGCGCTGTCGGTCGGGTCGGGCTTGGGGTCGGCCGGGTCCTTGGGCTTGGCGGTGGACGAGACGGATCCCCCGGCCGTCGGTTCGGACCCCTCGGCGACGCTCGCCTCGGAGCCGCCGTCGTCGCCGCCCTTGACGAACGTGAAGCCGACGAAGCCGATCACGACGACGATCGCGGCGACCATGGCGGCGGTCCAGTTGGGTCCGCGCCGCTCGGGACGGATGCGTTCCGCCTCGAACAGGGGCGCGGCGGGCGTCGGCGCCGGGCGTCCGCCGTGCTCGGCGTCGAACTGCGCGACCAGCTCGGCCGGGTCGAGCCCGACGGCCTTGGCGAGGGTGCGGATGTGACCGCGCGCGTAGACGTCGCCGCCGCAGGGGGTGAAGTCGTCCGCCTCGATGGCGTGCACGATGGCGATCCGGACGCGGGTGGCGGCACTGATGTCGTCGACGGTCGACCCGGCGGCGATCCGTGCCTGCCGCAGGGCCCGGCCGACGGAAGGACGGGCTTCCTCGGAAACGTCTGCGGAAACGTCGTGGGACACGTCTTCGATCGGACGCTCGTCTTCGGGGGAGTTGCCGTTGGACACGGGGGCGCCTTTCGAGCGTTTAGCCGCCTGTGCTGGACGTTCAGTCTAGGGGTGGTGCAAACGGGTGGGGCAACCGCACGGTGGGACTTGTACGCCATCGGAATGGCCCCACGCCCGATGGTGGACTACCTGTTCGTCGATTCCCTCAACTTGACGTAGGTCATGGGGAAACGGTTGCTCAATGATCCCTAACGGGTGAGTCACGATCGGCCACCCGGCCGCCCGGTCCTCCACCGCAGGAGCCCCTCGCGTACCGTTCCTACCCTTCAGAATCCCCCCGGATCAGCGCGAGCACGCCGTCCAGCTCGTCAGGCTTCACAAGAACATCACGAGCCTTTGAGCCTTCGCTCGGCCCGACGATGCTCCGCGACTCCATCAGGTCCATCAGACGCCCGGCCTTGGCGAAGCCGACGCGCAGCTTGCGCTGGAGCATGGAGGTCGACCCGAACTGCGTGGAGACGACCAGCTCGGCCGCCTGGCACAGCAGGTCGAGGTCGTCGCCGATGTCCTCGTCGATCTCCTTCTTCTGCTTGGTCCCGACGGTGACGTCGTCCCGGAAGACGGGCGCCATCTGGTCCTTGCAGTGCTGGACGACGAGCGCGACCTCCTCCTCGGTCACGAACGCGCCCTGCATGCGGGTCGGCTTGTTCGCGCCCATCGGCAGGAAGAGCCCGTCGCCCTTGCCGATCAGCTTCTCCGCGCCGGGCTGGTCGAGGATGACCCGCGAGTCCGCCAGTGACGAGGTGGCGAAGGCCAGCCGGGAGGGCACGTTGGCCTTGATGAGGCCGGTGACGACGTCCACGGACGGCCGCTGCGTGGCGAGCACCAGGTGGATGCCGGCCGCGCGCGCGAGCTGCGTGATGCGCACGATCGCGTCCTCGACGTCCCTGGGCGCCACCATCATCAGGTCGGCCAGCTCGTCCACGATCACCAGCAGGTACGGATACGGCTGGAGTTCGCGCTCGCTGCCCTCGGGCGGCTTGACCTTGCCCTCGCGCACCGCGCGGTTGAAGTCGTCGATGTGCCGGTAGCCGTAGGCCGCGAGGTCGTCGTAGCGCAGGTCCATCTCGCGTACGACCCACTGGAGCGCCTCGGCGGCCCGTTTCGGGTTGGTGATGATCGGCGTGATCAGGTGCGGGATGCCCTCGTAGGCGGTCAGCTCGACGCGCTTGGGGTCGACCAGGATCATCCGGACGTCCTCCGGGGTCGCCCGCATCATGATCGAGGTGATCAGGCAGTTGATGCAAGACGACTTGCCGGAGCCGGTGGCGCCGGCGACCAGCATGTGCGGCATCTTCGCCAGGGAGTGCATGACGTAGCCGCCCTCGACGTCCTTGCCGAAGGCGACCAGCATGGGGTCGTCGTCCTCGGCGGACTCGGCGAGCCGCAGTACGTCACCGAGGTTGACCATCTCCCGGTCGGTGTTCGGGATCTCGATGCCGACCGCGGACTTGCCGGGGATCGGACTGATGATCCGTACGTCGGGGCTGGCGACGGCGTACGCGATGTTCTTGGTCAGCGCGGTGATCCGCTCCACCTTCACGGCGGGGCCGAGCTCGACCTCGTAGCGCGTGACCGTCGGGCCGCGGGTGAAGCCGGTGACGGCGGCGTCGACCTTGAACTCGGTGAAGACGGTGGTCAGCGAGTGCACGATCGCGTCGTTCGCCGCGCTGCGCGACTTGCCGGGGCCGCCGCGTGTGAGGAGGTCGAGGGCCGGCAGGGAGTATGTGATGTCACCGGAGAGCTGGAGCTGCTCGGCGCGCGGCGGCAGCTCCCGTTCCTTGGGGGGCGGGGTCTTCGTCAGGTCGGGGACTCCGCCCGCCGGCTCCTGTCCGGGGGCCTCGGCGACGTCCTTCCTGAGCTTCCCCGGCTGCGGACGCGCGGCCGGGACCGGCGTCGGAGTCGGTGTCGGAGTCGGAGTCGGAGTCGTCGGCTCGCGGTCCGCCGTGCTCACGCCCTGGGTGAGGTCGGCGACCAGCGGCGACGGCGGCATCCCGTGCAGCACGGCACCGTCGAGCGCGGCGGCGGCCGCGGCGGCGACGTCCACGGCGTCCATCGGCCGGTTCATGTCGGGCTGCGGCACGGCGGACCGCCGGGACCTGCGTCGCCGGGTGAGCGCCTCCTGCTCCGCCCCGTCGGGGTCGTAGGGCTCGGCGGCGGCCGGTCCCCCGCGCCTGCGGGGACGCGCGGGCAGTGCCTCGCGCCACTGCTCGTCGTACCGCTCGTCGTCGTCGGTGAACTCCTCCGCGTCCGGGTCGTGGACGAGCCCCAGCCGCACCCCGAGCTGCCGCAGCCGCTGCGGGATGGCGTTGACCGGCGTGGCGGTGACGACGAGCAGCCCGAAGACCGTGAGCAGCACGAGCAGCGGTACGGCCAGGACGTCGGTCATGGTGTACGACAGCGGGGTCGCCGCGCCCCAGCCGATGAGACCGCCGGCGTCCCTTATGCCCTGCATGCCGTCGCCGCGGGCCGGTGAGCCGCAGGCGATGTGGATCTGCCCGAGCACGCCGATGACCAGGGCCGACAGGCCGATCACGATACGGCCGTTGGCCTCGGGTTTCTCCGGGTGCCGGATCAGGCGTACGGCGATGGCGCCGAGCAGGATCGGCACGAGCAGGTCCAGGCGGCCGAAGGCACCGGTCACCAGGATCTCGACCAGGTCGCCGACCGGGCCCTTGAGGTCGGCCCAGGTGCCCGCGGCGACGATCAGCGCGATGCCGAGCAGCAGCAGCGCGACGCCGTCCTTGCGGTGGGCGGGGTCGAGGTTCTTCGCGCCCTGGCCTATGCCGCGGAAGACGGCGCCGACCGCGTGCGCGATGCCCAGCCAGAGGGCGCGTACGAGTCGGTAGACGCCGCCGGTCGGGCTGGGGGCCGGTTTGGGCGCGGGCTTCTGCGCCGCGGCCTTCTTGGCGGGCACCTTCTTCGCGGGCGCCTTCTTGGCAGGTGCCTTCTTCGCAGCGGCCTTCTTCGCCGGAGCCTTCGCGGGAGCGGCCGACTTCTTCGCGGGCTGCTTCTTGGCTGCGGAGGGACGTGAGGCCATGGGGGTGAGGTTACCGGGGGAGACGGCGGTCGACACGTGTGCCCACCGCTTCACCCGTTCGTGTCGCCCGCGAGGAAGCCCGGAACTGACGTCACCGGTACGGCGGCTGACAGGCGCTCACGGCCCGCCCGCCGATCCCGGCACGGGCCGCACCACCGGCCGGCCTCAGTTGACCGCGGCCTGGCCTCCGGAGGAGCCCGGCTCCAGGGCGTCCAGCGCCCGCCGCAATCCGGTGAGCTTGCGCTCCAGATGGGCCGCGGTCGCCACGGCCGCCGCGTCCGTCGACTCGTCGCCCAGCTGCTTGGAGAGGGCCTCGGCCTGCTCCTCGACGGCCGCCAGGCGCGCCGAGAGCTCGGCGAGCAACCCCGCCGACTCCTTGGCGTCGCCGGCGTCGGCCTTGCCGCCGCCCTCCAACTGGAGCCGCAGCAGCGCCGCCTGCTCCCTCAGCTGGCAGTTCTTCATGTAGAGCTCGACGAAGACGGAGACCTTCGCACGCAGCACCCACGGGTCGAACGGCTTGGAGATGTAGTCCACCGCACCCGCCGCGTAGCCGCGGAAGGTGTGGTGCGGGCCGTGGTTGATCGCCGTGAGGAAGATGATCGGGATGTCCCGGGTCCGCTCACGCCGCTTGATGTGCGCGGCGGTTTCGAAACCGTCCATCCCCGGCATCTGGACGTCCAGCAGAATGACCGCGAAGTCGTCCGTGAGCAGTGCTTTGAGCGCTTCCTCCCCGGACGATGCCCGCACCAGCGTCTGATCGAGCGCCGAGAGGATCGCCTCCAGCGCCAGCAGATTCTCCGGCCGGTCATCGACCAGGAGGATCTTGGCCTTCTGCACCATGGCCCGCCCTCCTCGCCCCGGCGTGGGGCCTCCCCTGTCCGCAGGACTTGGGGCAGCACCGGCGGGCGCCGCCCCAGGGGACGACTCCCTTGCGCCGCCCGTCCTTGTGCCGGTCATCGTAGCCGCACCCCGCCTGTCACCACACCCTGTCACCGCGATGTCACTGTGCACGTAGCGGAAACGCAACGGGAGACCAGAAGGTTCCCCGAATCGCGTACTTCTACACGGCTTCGGGCACACCGAGTCAGCAACTCCGCGTGAACCCCGGCACTCCCGCCACTCTCGCGCATCCCCACGTTCGCACACCGCCCGGACACGCCGCGCGCCCGGTGCCCGGCGGCACCGCGGACGCCTGCCCGAAAGTACCGCGGGCACGGTGCCCGGACGCCCCGCCCGGTTCCCGTCCGGCCCCGCTCCTCACTCCTCCCGCATCCACTGCCGCATCACCGTCAGCAGGTGATCGGGGTCGACCGGCTTCGTCACATAGTCCGAGGCACCCGACTCGATCGCCTTCTCCCGGTCGCCCTTCATGGCCTTCGCGGTCAGCGCGATGATCGGAAGACCGGCGAACTGGGGCATCCTGCGGATCGCCGTGGTCGTGGCGTATCCGTCCATCTCGGGCATCATGATGTCCATCAGGACGACCGCCACGTCCTCGTGCTGCTCCAGGACCTCGATGCCCTCGCGCCCGTTCTCGGCGTAGAGCACGGACAGGCCGTGCTGCTCCAGGACGCTGGTGAGCGCGAAGACGTTGCGGATGTCGTCGTCGACGATCAGCACCTTCTGACCGCCGAACCGGATCCCGCGGTGCGCCTGCGGCGCCGCCTCCTGCCCGGAGGCCGAAGGCTGCTCCTGTGCCGCGGGCCGCGCCTCGGCCTCCGGGACGGCCCTGCGCCGGCGCCGGAACAGCGCCGCGGCACCGTTCTGCGTGTCCTGGTACGACTTCACCTCGGCCGGCGTCTCGGCCTGCGCCCCCGGCAGCTCGCCGGCGGCACCCGGGGACGCCGGCAGCTCACCCGCCTCCAGGGAGGGAACGGCCTGCGGGTAGCCGTGCGCGGGCAGCTCGCCGGGGTGCAGCGGCAGGTAGAGGGTGAACGTCGACCCGCGGCCCGGCTCGCTCTGCGCGTGGATCTCACCGCCCAGCAGCTGTGCGATCTCCCGGGAGATGGACAGCCCCAGGCCCGTACCGCCGTACTTGCGGCTGGTGGTGCCGTCGGCCTGCTTGAACGCCTCGAAGATCACCCGCATCTTGCTGGCCGCGATGCCGATACCGGTGTCGCTCACGGAGAACGCGATCAGCTCGGCGTCCGGGTCGGTCATCGAGCCGGCCTCCAGCAGCTGCTCCCGGATGGCCTGCGGGACGTCGCCCCGGGCCGGCCGGATGACCAGCTCGACCGCCCCGGAGTCGGTGAACTTCACCGCGTTGGACAGCAGGTTCCGCAGCACCTGGAGCAACCGTTGCTCATCGGTGTGCAGCGTGGCGGGCAGCTCCGGCGACACCCGCACCGACAGATCGAGGCCCTTCTCCGCGGTCAGCGGCCGGAACGTGGCCTCCACGTAGTCGACGAGCTGCACCAGCGCGATGCGCGTCGGGGAGACGTCCATCTTGCCCGCCTCGACCTTCGACAGGTCGAGGATGTCGTTGATGAGCTGGAGCAGGTCCGAGCCGGCGCCGTGGATCGTCTCGGCGAACTCGACCTGCTTCGGGGTCAGGTTCGCGTCGGCGTTGTCGGCGAGCAGTTTGGCCAGGATCAGCAGCGAGTTGAGCGGCGTACGCAACTCGTGCGACATGTTGGCCAGGAACTCGCTCTTGTAGCGCATGGAGACCGCGAGCTGCTCGGCCCGCTCCTCCAGAACCTGCCGCGCCTCCTCGATCTCGGTGTTCTTCACCTCGATGTCGCGGTTCTGCCGCGCCAGCAGCTCGGCCTTCTCCTCCAGTTCGGCGTTGGACGACTGGAGCGCCTTCTGCCGCTGCTCCAGTTCCTCGGAGCGGTCGCGCAGTTGCTCGGTCAGCTCCTGCGACTGCTTCAGCAGTACCTCCGTCTTGGTGTTGACGGAGATGGTGTTGACGCTGGTGGCGATCATCTCGGCGATCTGGTTGAGGAAGTCCTTCTGGATCTGCGTGAACGGGGTGAAGGACGCCAGCTCGATGACGCCGAGCACCTGCCCCTCGAACAGCACGGGCAGCACGATCACCTGGGCCGGCGGAGCCTCCCCGAGCCCGGAGGAGATCTTCAGATAGCCACTCGGCGCGTTCTCCACCAGGATCGTGCGCTTCTCCTGGGCGGCCGTTCCCACCAGCGCCTCCCCCGGCCGGAACGAGGTGGGCATGGAGCCCATCGAGTAGCCGTACGACCCGAGCATGCGCAGTTCGTACTGGTCGTCCTCGGCGCCGGGCTGGTCCTGACCGTCCACGAGCGGCATGGCGAGGAAGAACGCCCCGTGCTGCGCGGAGACCACCGGGGTCAGTTCGCTCATGATCAGCGAGGCCACGTCCTGGAGGTCGCGGCGGCCCTGCATCAGCGCGGAGATCCGGGCCAGGTTGCCCTTGAGCCAGTCCTGCTCCTTGTTGGCGATCGTGGTGTCGCGCAGGTTGGCGATCATCTTGTTGATGTAGTCCTGGAGTTCCTGGATCTCCCCGGAGGCGTCCACGTCGATCTTCAGGTTCAGGTCGCCCCGGGTCACCGCGGTCGCCACGCGCGCGATGGCGCGCACCTGCCGGGTCAGGTTCCCGGCCATCTCGTTCACGGACTCGGTCAGGTCCCGCCAGGTGCCGTCGACGTCACGCACGCGTGCCTGTCCGCCGAGCTGGCCCTCGGTGCCCACCTCGCGGGCGACGCGGGTGACCTCCTCGGCGAAGGAGGACAGCTGGTCGACCATCGTGTTGATGGTCGTCTTCAGCTCCAGGATCTCGCCGCGCGCATCGATGTCGATCTTCTTGGTCAGGTCGCCCTTGGCGATCGCCGTGGTGACCATCGCGATGTTGCGCACCTGACCGGTCAGGTTGGACGCCATCTGGTTCACCGACTCGGTGAGGTCCTTCCAGGTGCCGGCCACACCGGGGACGTGCGCCTGACCGCCCAGGATGCCGTCCGTGCCCACCTCGCGGGCCACCTTGGTGACCTGGTCCGCGAACGAACTCAGCGTCTTCACCATGGTGTTGAAGGTGTCGGCGAGCTGAGCGACCTCGCCGCGGGCCTCGATCGTCACCGTCCGCGTCAGGTCGCCGTTGGCGACGGCCGCGGCCACCTGGGAGATGTTCCGCACCTGGACGGTGAGGTTCTTCGCCATCAGGTTGACGTTGTCGCTGAGGTCCTTCCAGATGCCCACGACGCCGGGCACGTGCGCCTGACCGCCCAGGATGCCCTCCGTGCCCACCTCGCGGGCCACGCGCGTGACCTGCTCGGCGAACGACGACAACTGGTCCACCATCGTGTTGACGGTGGTGACGAGCTCGAGGATCTCGCCCTTGGCGTCGACGGTGATCTTCTTCGACAGGTCGCCCTTGGCGACGGCCGTCGTGACCTCGGCGATGTTGCGGACCTGCATGGTCAGGTTGTTGGCCATGCCGTTCACGGACTGCGTGAGGTCCTTCCAGGTGCCGGAGACGCCCTGCACCTCGGCCTGGCCGCCGAGGATGCCCTCGGTGCCCACCTCGCGCGCGACGCGCGTGACCTCCTGGGCGAACGACGACAGCTGGTCCACCATCGTGTTCAGCGTGTTCTTCAGCTCGAGGATCTCCCCGCGCGCGTCCACGGTGATCTTCTGGGACAGGTCACCGCGGGCCACCGCCGTGGCGACCTGCGCGATGTTGCGGACCTGCGCCGTGAGGTTGCCGGCCATGCCGTTCACCGAGTCGGTCAGGTCGCGCCACACGCCGGCGACGCCGGGCACCTGCGCCTGCCCGCCGAGCCGGCCCTCCGTACCGACCTCGCGGGCCACCCGTGTGACCTGTTCGGCGAACGACGACAGCTGGTCCACCATCGTGTTGATGGTGTTCTTCAGCTCGAGGATCTCCCCGCGCGCGTCGACGTCGATCTTCTGGGACAGGTCACCGCGGGCCACCGCCGTCGTCACCTGCGCGATGTTCCTCACCTGACCGGTCAGGTTGGAGGCCATCGAGTTGACGGAGTCCGTGAGCTCCTTCCAGGTGCCGGACACACCGTCGACCCGCGCCTGACCGCCGAGGCGGCCCTCCGTGCCCACGTCCCGGGCCATCCGGGTGACCTGGTCGGCGAAGCTGGAGAGCTGGTCCACCATCGTGTTCACGGTGTTCTTCAGCTGGAGCATCTCGCCGGAGACGTCCACGGTGACCTTCTGCGACAGATCGCCGTTGGCCACCGCCGTCGTCACCTGGGCGATGTTCCTCACCTGACCGGTGAGGTTGCGGAACGCGGTGTTGACGGAGTCGGTGAGGTCCTTCCACGTCCCCGCAGCACCCGGCACCTGCGCCTGCCCGCCGAGCTCGCCCTCGACACCGACCTCCCGGGCCACGCGGGTGACCTCGGCACCGAAGGAGGACAGCTGGTCCACCATCGTGTTGACGGTGTTCTTCAGCTCCAGCATCTCCCCGGCCACGTCGACCGTGACCTTCTGCGACAGGTCACCGTTGGCCACCGCCGTCGTCACCGCCGCGATGTCCCGCACCTGAGTCGTCAGGTTCCGGAAGACGGTGTTGACGGAGTCCGTCAGGTCCTTCCAGATGCCCGCCGCACCCGGCACGTTCGCCTGGCCGCCGAGCTGTCCCTCACCACCGACCTCGTTGGCCACGCGGGTGACCTCGTCCGCGAAGATCCGCAGCGTCTCGGTCATCTGGTTGATCGTCTCGGCGAGCTGCGCGACCTCGCCGCGCGCCGGCACGGTCACCTTCCGCGACAGGTCACCGTTGGCGACCGCCGTCGTCACCTCCGAGATCCCGCGCACCTGGGCCGTCAGGTTCCCGGCCATGGTGTTGACGGAATCGGTGAGCTCCTTCCACACACCGGCCACGCCCGGCACCTGGGCCTGCCCGCCCAGGGCGCCCTCGGTTCCCACCTCACGGGCGACGCGCGTCACCTCGGAGGAGAACGCCGACAGCTGGTCCACCATCGTGTTGACGGTGTTCTTCAGCTCCAGCATCTCCCCGGCCACGTGCACCGTGACCTTCCGCGACAGATCCCCCTTGGCCACGGCCGTCGTCACCAGCGCGATGTCCCGCACCTGCGCCGTCAGCCGGTGCGCCATCGTGTTGACGGAGTCCGTGAGGTCCTTCCAGGAACCCGACATGCCGCGCACCTGGGCCTGTCCGCCCAGCTTGCCCTCGGTACCGACCTCACTGGCCACCCGCGTGACCTCGTCCGTGAACGTCGACAGCTGGTCGACCAGGTTGTTCACGGTCCGCCCGACCTTCAGGAACTCACCGCGCAGCGGATGCCCGGTGCCCTCCGCCGTCTGCGTCCGCAGCTCCATGCGGGGCGACAGGTCACCGTCCGCCACCGCCGACAGCACCCGGCTGACCTCGGAGACGGGCCGTACGAGGTCGTCCACGAGCGCGTTGGAGTTGTTGATCGCCGCCGCCCAGGATCCCTCGCAGGCTCCCGTCTCCAGCCGCTCCGTGAGTTTCCCCTCACGTCCGACCACACGTCGCACCCGCGCCAGCTCACCCGTGAGGTGGAGGTTGCGGTCCGCGACCTCGTTGAAGACCGCCGCGATCTCCGCCATCACTCCGTCACCGGAGACGGTCAGCCGTTTGCGGAAGTTCCCCTCCCGCATGGCCACGAGGGCCGCCAGCAGCCGATTCAGCGCGGCCGTGTCCACCGTCGTACTACCGCCCCGCGTTCTGCCCTGGTTACTCAGGGACTGTCCGCCTTTCGCGCGCGTCTTCGTGCCCCGCGTCGCTGCGCCAGACTCCACTGTGTCCCTCCCGCAGGGGTCGACCGTTACTGCTGTGCCCGGCTGCCACCGCTCGGCGGACCGGTCCTGCCGCTGCTTCCTCGTGCGGCCGCGCGGCCGGCCCGGATACACCGGGCCGCTTCCGGGGCTGCTGCCCGCCGCACTCGGTGCGCATTCAGCCTGCCCGGACCCACACTGGAAGCCTGCCCAGTGTTTCACCCCGGTTGAACCAGGCCATAACAGTTCGGCAGCTTCGCACACCGTCCGCACACCCTCTGGGCGGAAACACTGCGGACCGGCATCCGCCTGGACGGGGAAGGTAAGTAACCTTGCATGCGGCTGTCCAACCACGCCGGTCCGTCCGGCCTGGGCGGTGGCACGGAGACGAGCGGGCATCGGAGGGGCGGCCGGAACATGACCACCGGACTGATCCCGGGGGAGCAGCCCCCGGATCCCGGGCCGACGGGTGAACTGCCGCAGCAGCGGCGCGACCCGGCCGGCCATGAGGCCGTGCACGGGGAGAGAGGGACGAGGAGTTCTGTGATCACCGCGCGCGCGGCCGCCAGCTTCGAGCCCGTCGGACGATCGGTGGCGAGCGCCCGGTCCTTCGTCCGCGACACGCTGCAGGGCTGGGGCCATGCCGACATCGTCGACGACGCCGTGGTGCTCACCAGCGAGCTGGTCACCAACGCCGTGGTGCACGCCGGCACCACCGCCGACGTCGTGTGCCTGCGCAGCGACGACGGCGTACGGATCGAGGTGGCCGACCACTACCCCGAGCGCGAGGTCCCCCTCCAGGGCTCCCCCGCCACCATGGGCAGCCCCGACCGCGAGGGGGGCCGCGGCCTCCAGCTGTGCGCGGCTCTGGCCGACCGCTGGGGCGTCGAGTACACGGCCACGCTGAAGAACGTCTGGTTCCACCTGCACCTGCCCGAGCGCCCCGTCGGCACCCGCGCCGCCGGCCCCTCCCTGCCGACGGAGCTGCTCCCGCTGGCCGACGGCCGCGTCCGTGTCGCCGTGGTCCAGATCGACCGCACCGGCGCCGTCACGTCCTGGAACGAGGACGCCGAGGAACTCTTCGGCTACCCCGCCGACCAGGTCACCGGGAAGCCGCTCACGGATCTCGCCGCGTGGCCGCACACCCCGGGCACCAGCACGGGCATCGCGGAGGCGCTCCAGCTCTCCCGGTGGGAGGGCACCTACGGCATAAGGGGCGCCAACGGCCGCGTCATGCCGGTCTACGCCTCCCATCTCCGCGTCCGCGGCGCCGACGGGGAGCCCTCCACGGTCTGCCTCCTCGTCCGCGACCACGAACGCGCCGTCCTGCAGACGCCGTCGCGTGTCCCGGCCTCCGACTCCGCCGCCTCCTCCGAGGGCCAGAGCACCGACCCCTTCGAGGTGTTCATCGGCTCCCCCGCCCCGGACGACCTCGACGGTCTCCTCCAGCGCACGGTCGAACGCGCCCGGGACATGCTCGACGCCGACGCCGCCTTCCTGCTCCTGGCGACCGACGACGAAACGGAGTTGGAGGTCCGCGCCTCCACCGGTCTGCCCTCCGCCCGCCAGCGGTTCGCCCGCGTCCCGGTGGAGGCCGGCCCCGGCCGTTACGGTTCCGCGCGCATGCCCGCCGTGCACGACGACCTCGATGCGGTCCCCGGCGCCGTCCCGCTGCTGAACGGCACCGGCATGCGCTCGGTCGTCACCGTCCCGCTCAAGGTCGAGGGCCGTCTCACCGGTTCCCTGGGCGTCGCGGCCGAGTCCGCCGGCCGGTACTCCAACGAGGAGGCACTGCGCCTCCAGTTCGCCGCCGACCGCATCGCCCTGGCCGTCGAGTCGGCGCGCCTCGGCGAGTTGGAACGGCTGCGCCGCGGCTCCCTCAGCTTCCTCGTCGAGGCCTCGGACCTCCTCGCCGGCACCCTCGACCGGGACCAGACGCTGGCCCTGATGGCCCAGATGACGGTTCCGACCCTGGCCACCTGGTGCGCCGTGTACACGATCGCCGACCAGGCGTCGGAGCCGTATCTCTCCTACGTCCTGCACGAGGACGAGGAGCTCATCGACGGCATCAAGTCCCTGCTGTCGAAGATGCCCCCGCCCGCCCCGGTACCGACTCCGGGTGCCCGCGTCTGGACGGCTCCCGGCGAGCTGGCCCACCAGGCGGCGCTGCGCACCTCCATGCGCGACCTCGGCCTGAGCGGCAGCCCGGCGACCCGGCCCAGCTCGGGTATCGGCCCGACCCTGGCCACGGCCTCCGCGGTCGGCGGCGAGACCGTGGTCCTCCCGCTGGTCGCCCGCAACCGCGTCATCGGCATGCTCACGCTCGGCAAGCCCACCGACGAACACTTCCGTCAGGAGATCCTCGAACTCGCCGAGGACCTGTCCCGCAGGGCCGCCCTGGCCCTGGACAACGCCCGTCTGTACTCGGAGCGCACGGCCATCAGCCAGTCCCTCCAGCGCAGCCTCCTGCCGCCGGAACTCCCGGTGATCGACGGCGTGGAGGTGGAGGTCATCTACCGCGCGGCCGGCGAGGGCAACGAGGTCGGCGGCGACTTCTACGACCTCTTCCCCATCAGCGACGACGCCTACGGCTTCGCCATCGGCGACGTCTGCGGTACGGGTCCGAACGCGGCGGCCGTCACGGGCCTGGCCCGTCACGCCCTGCGCCTGCTGGCCCGCGAGGGCCTCAGCGGCCCCGCGGTCCTGGAGCGCCTCAACTCGGCGATCCTCGACGAGGGGGCCCGCAGTCGCTTCCTCACCCTCCTCTACGGCGAGATGCGCCCGCAGACGGACGGCAGCGCGGAGTTGAAGGTGGTCTGCGCCGGACATCCGCTCCCGCTCCGACTGCGCCAGGACGGCACGGTGGAGCCGGCCGCCGAGCCCCAGCCCCTCCTCGGCGTCATCGAGGACCTGGAGCTGTACGAGCAGACGGTGACCCTCGACCCGGGCGACGTCCTTCTGTGCGTCACGGACGGCGTCACGGAACGCCGTGAGGGCACGCGCATGCTGGGCGACGACGGCCTCGCCGACGTCCTCACCACCTGCACGGGGCTCACCGCGGGCGCGGTGGCGGCCCGCATCATGCGCGCGGTGGAACGCTTCGCGTCCGACGCCCCGTCCGACGACATGGCCATCCTCGCGATGCGCGTCCCGGAGCCGCACACGGACTGACGCACCGCGCCGGGACATGCGAAAGGCCCCGCCCATCAGGGCGGGGCCTTTCTCGATGGAGCCCCCAAACGGAATCGAACCGTTGACCTTCTCCTTACCATGGAGACGCTCTACCGACTGAGCTATAGGGGCCTGTCGCTTTCGGAGGTTTCCCTCGCGGCAACGGAATAGATCATACCCCGAAGAGACCGGTGCTCCCAACCACGGGTTTCAGTAGGCGGTCTGCAGAAGTCCTCCGAGAGCATTGCAGGCGGACACGATCCGCTGCATGTCACGCTTGGTCAGCGCGGCGTCGACGGGCAGCGCCAGCGTCTCGTCGGTGGCCCGTTCCGTCTCCGGCAAGGACACGCACCGCCGGAAGCCGGGCATCCGGTGCACGGGCGTCCGTACCGGCACCCGGCAGTCGACGCCCCTCCCCCGCACGGCGCGGGCGAACGCGTCACGGTCCGGCCGTCCGTTTCCCGGGACCCGCACGACGTACTGCTGGTAGGTGTGCCCTTCGCCCCAGTCCGGGGTACGCACGCCCCTCAGCTTCCCGTCCAGGTAGGCCGCCCGCTGCCGGCGCTGCGCTATCTCGTCGTACGGCAACTCGGACTCGCCCTGTTCCAACACGAGCAGCCCGTGCCGCTCCCCGATGCCGTGCAGCCGGTTCATGTCCGCCGGCCTCCCGAACCGGTGCACCGCGATCACGGCAACGGTCCGGGGTGTCAGCGCTGCCTCAACCGCCTCGGCGTCGAGGCAGTACGTCGCCGAATCTATGTCGGCGAACACCGGCCACGCGCCGACCAGGGACACGGCCTCGGCGACTTCCACATTTCCGAAGGCAGGCACGACGACTTCGTCACCGACTCCTACGCCGGCGGCCCGGAGCATTGCTGCAGTACCCATACCGGCGATGGTGGTAGCGCCATGTGAACTTCAAGTGACCGAGAGCAAAAAAGGGTTGGACCCGGAACCGAAGTTCGGGGTCCAACCCTTTGAATAATTGTTCGGCGGCGTCCTACTCTCCCACAGGGTCCCCCCTGCAGTACCATCGGCGCTGTAAGGCTTAGCTTCCGGGTTCGGAATGTAACCGGGCGTTTCCCCTACGCTATGACCACCGAAACACTATGAAACAATCAACCGCACCACGCACACAACACGCGGGGTTGTTCGTGGTTTCAGAACCAACACAGTGGACGCGAGCAACTGAGGACAAGCCCTCGGCCTATTAGTACCGGTCACCTCCACACCTCACGGTGCTTCCAGATCCGGCCTATCAACCCAGTCGTCTACTGGGAGCCTTACCCCATCAAGTGGGTGGGAGTCCTCATCTCGAAGCAGG
>NZ_JAGMUE010000029.1:0-22426 GCF_019049165.1 Streptomyces sp. AC627_RSS907 | reverse complement strand
GCTCCCTACGCCGCCCGGTTGAGGGTTGGTGGGGGTTGGGGTGCGTATGGCTTGTTGACGTCGTCGGGTGATGTGTCCGGTGACGGTAGGGCGGACCTGGTGGCCCGGGATGGTTCGGGTGTGCTGTGGCTGTACAGGGGGACGGGTGATGCGTCCGCTCCCTACGCCGCCCGGTTGAGGGTTGGTGGGGGTTGGGGTGCGTATGGCTTGTTGACGTCGTCGGGTGATGTGTCCGGTGACGGTAGGGCGGACCTGGTGGCCCGGGATGGTTCGGGTGTGCTGTGGCTGTACAGGGGGACGGGCAACGCGTCCGCTCCCTACGCCGCCCGGACCAGGATCGGTGCCGGCTGGAACGCGTACGACACGCTGACCTGAGCACGGGCTGGGTGCCCGTATCGGGTGCCCCGGGCCCTGAGGGAGGGGTGGTACTCACGTGCCGCCCCTCCGGCGCTTTCAGGCCGTGCCGTCGGAACTCTCCGGCGAGGCCGGCAGTGACGGTCGCCTGTGCGGTGACCGTTGCGCGGGCTCCGACCTGAGGGGGGTACCTGGGAGATACGTGCCCGAACGGAGCCGCGACCGCGTGGTCTTCCATGCTGCTGTGCCCGGCCAAGGGCGTCACCCACGGCTCGGGTGGCAGCACTCGGAACCCCTGCCGGACATCGTGTCCCGCCCCCTACCCTGACAGTGGAGAGCTGTTCAGGGAGGGGCGTGACCGTGCCATCTGAGACGACTCCGGACCCGTACGCCGACCCGTTGGTGTTCGGTCAACGACTGCAGATTCTCCGTACCCGCCGCGGACTCACCCGTGAGCAACTCGGGGGCCTGGCCGGGCGATCCGGTTCCTGGGTGAAGGCCGTCGAGACCGACCGGCTGAAGACGCCCAGGCTGGAGGTCATCCTGCGGCTCGCTGAGATCCTCCGCGTACGCGATCTGTCCGACCTCACCGGCAACCAGTCCGTGCACGTCAGTTTCTTCACCGGCCCTGGCCACCCCCGTCTTGCCGAGGTGAAGGCCGCCGTGGAGGCCTTTCCGCTCGATGCGGGCCGCCAGGCACCACCGATCGCGCACCTCCGGGCACGTCTCGACAGGGCGTGGGCCGCCCGGCACTCCGCGCCCAACCACCGCGAGGCGATCGGTGCGCTGCTCCCGGACCTCATCCGAGACGGGCAGGCTGTCGTACGGCGGGCCGAAACGGCCGCCGACCGACGGAGGGCGCACTCACTCCTTGCCGAGGTGTACAGCCTCAGCCAGTTCTTCGTGGCCTACCAGCCTGACACCGCGCTGCTGTGGCGGGTTGTGGAGCGTGCTCTGATCGCGGCTCAGGAGTCCGAGGAAGCGCACGCGATCGGTGTCGCCGCATGGCTCGCTGGGCAGGCGTACCGGGACTCCGGAACCTCTCACTTCGACGCCGCCGACGAGGTGAACCTTCGGACACTGGCCCACCTCGAGCCGTTGCTGCCCGACGCCTCCGACGACGTTCTTGCCATCACGGGGGCCCTCACCTTCGAGGCCGGTTACACCGCCGCTCGACGTGGAGAGACGGGCACCGCATGGAGGTACTGGGAACAGGCCCGAGATATGGCCGCACGCTTGCCGGCGGGCTACTACCATCCGGTCACCTCGTTCTCCCGGGCCATCATGGGCGCGCACGCGGTCACGGTCGCGGTCGAACTGCGTCAAGGGGGCGAGTCGGTGCGTCAAGCGGCGGCTGCGGATGCCGTGGTGATCCCGTCACGGCCGCGGCGGGCACGGCACCGCATCGAGGAAGCCCGCGGGTACCACCTCGACGGACAGCCTGACGTGGCGCTGGCCACGCTGGCGCAGGCCCACGAGGCCGCCCCCGAGACGATCCGGTACAACGGCTACGCGAAGAGGATCGTGCTGGAGGAGGCCGAGGGGAAGAGCCCGGCACGTCGGCGTCGTGCTTCGGCCTTGGCCGTCAAGCTCGGCCTGCTGGCTGCGTAATCGATGGGGCACAGATTGTGCCCCTGCTCCTGTCACTGGGGTTCTACGGTCACGTGTGTGAAACGGATCACCGCCATCACGGAGGCCCCAGCCATGCCCAGCGAACCAGCGCACCCCCGCGCCATCGAACCGGCCGTACAGTCAATCAAGGCGGAACCCGGGGTGCTCGTGCACACCGCCGCCGACCGGCGGCTGGCCGCCGGGCACTGGCTCCTGGCCGCTCACGCGTCTCCCCGGTTCGCTCGCACACAGTGGCAGACGCACGGCGTTGCGCTGCTGCCCCTCGGTGCCCTGTTCTCCGCCATCCGCATCCCCGGCCGTCTCGTGCAGGCAGTGGTCGCCAGCACTGATCCGTGCGACATCGATGCCGTCCTGGACGAAACACTCGGAGGCGGTCCGGTCATCTGCGACGTGCACGGTCCTCGGTACTACGCGCTCGTGCCCGCGAGCGTGCCACGAACCTGGCGGCAGGCCGTGGAGGACTGGCAAGCCCATGAAGTGGCGTGTTTGGGGCACGGTGCCTATCTGGGGGTGCCGCGGCCGGACGCCGTTGAGTTCCCGCTGCACCGTGGTGGGTCTTACTGGTCGGTACCGGTGGAGTCGGTCGGCAGTCTGTGCAAACCACTCGCGGTCGCGCGCCTCATCGCCGCAGGAGTCCACGAGTTGGACGAGAACCGCGAGCCCTGGCCTGTGGACGCGCCACTCACGCCGCGCCACGGAGCGCCGGACGGCACAGTCCGCGAATGAGGCGGTCGCGGATGGTGTTCGTCGGGTGTGGCACCGATGTGGCACCCGATCAGGGAAACGGCCCCACGTTCGGGCGAACGAGAGGCCGGAAACCTACTGACCTGCATTGCAGGTGGTGCCCCCGGCATGACCTTGAGCTCATTTCCGAGCTCGTTGTGCGCCCTGCTGAGTTTCTCCTCTACCTACGTCGCCGCCGCAATCCTGACGTTACTGTTATGTTCAACGCGGCCGATGAGCTGGACCTCTTCTTGCACTTCTTTGAGGCGGGCCTTTGGGTTGAACCCGATCCGGAGCAAGTGCGTACCGCCTTCCCGTTCATGCCGGAGCCGAATTCATCTCAGCGACGCCGTTACCGCTCGCAGCAGCCAGTCTTCGTGACGAGTCGTACGGACGCGCTGGACAAGTGGATTTACGCCCGGAATCGCGGTGTGAGTACCAGAATTCCGCCGAAGCCGACGATGGCGCCATCTCCGGTTGCGTCTCTCATTGATGAACTTCAGTCACGAAACGTCGCCAGCTGGCTCAGTATCGGAGCAACACTGCTGTCTGGGGCGACTAGCACACAACACCAATTTGCCCGTAATGGTGACGATCTTCTTCGCAATCCGTCGCCGAGTGGTAGTGGGCGCAGCCTCACCGTGCCTGTCACGGGGTGCGTCGAGTCGGTCGAGGGTTGGCTATTCGTGTGGGCCACTCGTCCGGCTGGGGTGGATCCCTCCAGTGAGGAGAAGCGCCTCCGCGTCTACCTGCGCGCAAAGAAGCATCAGCTCGGTATTCCGAGAGGCGTCATCTTCCTGTACGACGAACCGACGCGGAATCTCGTCGAGGTCTATTATGACGGACACATCGGACCGCCCGATGCCGAAACTACTGAAGCTCTGGGATACTTGCGTCCCGCTTCCGCCCTTCATGGTCGTCTTCACCCCAACGCCAAGCGCCCCGTGCTTCGCACGTCAGGCGCCAGGCGAAAGTGAAGGGGATGATGTGCCGCTGTCGGCGGGAGACGGCTGGGCGTTGCCGTGCGATCGCGTGTCCCTCAGCCCAGGTGTTCCTTCAAGGCAGCACGCCAGGTGCTCGCGCGAATCGGTGAGGGAGGCTTCGCCCGGCCGCGTGGTCGATGCGCGGTAGCGTCGTCGAGAGAACCCATCAGGGAAGGAACGATCGCCGGATGCCGCACAGGACTGATGTCGCCGACAGGCGCGGCCTGATCCTCGACTTCGCCGGGGTGCTTACCGCCAGCCCGATCGATGTCCACCGCGCCTGGTGCGTGTCAGAAGGGCTGGCTCCGGGCGCGTGGCGCAGCACTCTCAACGATCACCCTGAGGGCCGGCGTCTGTACGCGGCTCTGGAGATCGGGGAGATCGGGCAGGCCGAGTGGAACGAGGGCACAGCCGCGCTGTTGGGTGCGCACGTGAATCCGGTGAACCTGATGGGGCGTGCCTGGGCCGGGGTGCCCGTGGCCCGCCGGATGGTCGCGCTCGCGCGTGCCGCGCGTGCCGCCGGCCACCGGCTTGCCCTGCTGTCCAACAGCTTCGGCCTCGACCCGTTCAACCCGTACGAACACGTCGGCATTTGGGACCTGTTCGACGTGCACGTCGTCTCCGAGCTGGTCGGCATGGCGAAGCCCGATCCGGCGATCTACGAACTCGCCCTGGAGCGGATCGGGTTGCCCGCCGAGCGGTGCGTGTTCGTGGACGACCACGCGGTGAACCTTCCGCCGGCCGCCGATCTGGGCATCGCCACGGTCCACGTCACGGACGAGGATGAGGCCGTGACCGAGCTGGAGGCCCTCCTCGGTGTCACAGCGGTGCTCGCCGCGTGAACCCAACTGCGGTCTGATCAAAGGCTGTCAGCTCCACCGCTCCAGCCAGTACTGTCCGTGTGGGGCCCATCACGCGGAGGTTCTGGAGCATGCAGTGGTCGGAGTACACCACCTCTGAGCGCTTGAAGGCGCTGCGCGGCGGCATGACACAGGAGCAGTTGGCGGAGGCGGCCAGCGTGTCCGTCGGTGTGGTCCGCAAGCTCGAACGCGGCGGAACGGCTTCCCTGCCGTCCCTGCTGTCGATTGCCGACGCGCTCGGCACGGACATCGCCGTGCTCCTCGGTCAGCAGGCGCCACGGCGGTCCATGGACCGCGACGAGCGGGCCGCGCTGCGCCTGGTCTCCGCAGCCACCCATGACGCGGCCATCGGCATCCCCGCCGAGGTCGAGCCGGGCACCGTCGACGAGCTCCGCGCCGTCGTCCGTCGCGCGGATGCCGCGTACTGGGGAGGCCGGTACACCGAGCTGGGCACTCTTCTTGGGCGGCTCCTGCCCGAGGCGCGGGCCAGGTTCGACATGGCCGGCCTCGATGAGCGGGAGGCCGCCGCCGGCGTCTTGAGCGACACCTTCCAGACGGCGGGCATGGCCGCCAACGTGCTCGGATCGCGAGATCTGGCGTATGCGGCGCTGACGTACGGACGGCAGATCGCCGTGCAGGGCGGAGACGATCTCCGTGACGCGCACCTTGCCGCCACCACCGCGTGGGTCAACCTCCGCGACGGCCGGACCAAGCAGGGCTTCCTCCTTGCCGCAGCACAAGCCGACCGGATCGAGCCCAAGATGAGCGAGCACGACCCGGACCGGCTGAGCGTGTACGGGCAGCTCGTCACGAACGCCGCCGTCGCCGCGTCCCGGGGCGGTGCGAGCTCGGACAACGCCCGCGAATACCTCTCCCAGGCGCACGCCGTCGCCGCCCGAATCGGGGACGAGCACGCCCGTGGCGCGCACGCCCAGCCGTACGGACCGATGTACGCCGCAACGCAGGCCATGAGTATCGCCGTGGCCCTCGGTGATACGGCTGGAGCGCTGCGGCTCATGGACACCGTTCGCCTGGACGACACGGTGCCCCTGGCCACCCGAGCCCGCTACGGCTTGGACGTAGCGCTCACCCAGGTCGAATGCCGACGGTGGGAGGCCGCAGCCGACACCCTCCAGGCCGTCTGCGCGATGGCCCCGGGATGGGTGCGTCACCAGATGCTTCCCGGCGTCGTCATCAGTCGACTCGCCGGGGTGTCCGTCAACCGACTGCGAGGACTGGCGAACTCCGCGGGCGTACCCCTCGGCGTGCGTTGACCTACGAGCCGAAGTACCACGGCCCGTAGTAGGTACGGCCGCGCCATCAGCGCGGCTGCTACGGGGCGTGGCACACCTTCGGGCGCCCCTGCTTCCGCTGCCACGCGGCGTGGCGGTCCGACCGGATACGGAGTCTCTCCACTGCGACGGGCCGTGCCTGGGCCCCAACTCCGCAGCCCAGCAGCCTTGTGGGTATGCCGACCAACCCGCCCGGCGGCCTCGGGCACGTACCCGTCGCCGTCTACTCCTGCGCCGCCACCTCCACCGCCCTCGGTGAGAGCGAGGAGCGGGGCCGCTACTACGCCGACGCCCGGCACTGGCACGTCGCCGGCGTCTGGTCCGACCCCGCCCCGTCGCTGCCGCTCATGGAGCGGCCGGGCTGGCAGGCCGTCACGGCCGCCCTGTCCGCCGGAATGATCCGCGGTGTCGTCGTCAGCGGCCTGACGCATGTCGCTGCCGACACCGCCCAGTTCGCGGCGCTCGGCGTTCTCCTCCGCGACCGGGGAGGGTTCCTCGCGGACGCGTCGAGCGGTACCCCGACCCGTCGAACACCCGGCCAGGCCCGTCGCCGCCGTGACATCGCGGACGCGGCCTCCGGCTGGTTCACGCAGACAGGCACGTACGAGGAGGACGGCTCGTGAGCGCCCGGCGCGCCTGGGTCGGTGACCTCGTCCGGGACGGCGGCGGACGGCGGGCGATCGTCACCGACGTCCGCGCCGGCGGCACCGTGTGGGTGCTGCGGCCGCCGACCGGCGGTGGCCCCCACTGGGAGACCGACGACCCCGACAGCCTCGAAATCCTCGCCCGCCCCGAAGCCAGGGAGACGCCGTGAGCGATCGCGCTCGCTGCCGACCCTTCCGTCACGCCCGTGCACCACGCCCGAAAGGCGAAGTCGCCGTGTACGCGTTCGGCCTCTGCATCGACCAGCAGTACCTCGTACCCGGCCTCGCCGCCCTCGCCGGCCTGGCCGACAGCCTCACCCCGGCGGCCCGCCGCGAAGCTGCCGTACGGGTGCTCACCCTCGACCTGGCCCCGTCGCAGGCCCTCCTCCTCGCCGACCTCGCCAAGCGGGCCGGCTTCGGCTCCTTCGACCTCCGTCGATGCGCCCCTCTGCGCTCCGCGCGCATGGCAGACGCCTCGTACATCACCGTCACCACCTATCTGAGGTTCGAGTTCACGCCGAGCTTCGTCCGCCGCCCCTACCTGATCTACGTGGACGCCGACGTGCTCGTACGCGGAGACGTGAGCGAGCCGCTCGGCTCCCTTGCGCCGGACGAGACCGGCGCCGTGCGGGACGAGTTCAACCCGGCCGTCGGCGAGTGTCCGGCACTGCCCGGAGCCGCCGAGCGCTGGCCCCATCTGCGCGGACGCCCGTACTTCAACGCGGGCGTGCTCTGGACCCACACCGACCACATGCCTCGCATCCGCCGAGGCGTCGAGCAGGCCCTGATCCACGCCCGGCGCCACATCCTCCACAACGACCAGGACGCCCTGAACCTGTGGCTTCTGCGATCCGGCCGAGTGCGCCCGGTGGCCGGTGGTTTCAACCGGTTCGAGGTCGGCCGATTCCTGGAACGCGGGAACTGGGTGCGCCGGGTCGTCACGCGGTCACCGAAGCACGATCCGAGTGCCGCCCTCGTGCACTTCGTCGGTCCTGAGAAGCCGTGGCAGGCCGACTGCCCCGTCACGGAGGAGGTTGTCGAATACCTGCGGCACCTGGAAGGGGCCATGCGTCATGTCCGGCGTCTGGGTGCCGTTGGCGTGGAACCGGCGGGTGTGCGGTGAGTGCGGGGGTACCGCCCGCTGTCTCGCGCGCCGCCCTCGCCCTGACCGGGGTATCGGCCCGCACCGCCCGCCGACTGTCCGCACGTACGCGCACCGTCGTGTACCGGGCGGGCCTGGCCGACGGGCGCAGTGTCGTGATCAAGCTGTACGCGGCGACCGCACGCCGCAACGCGATCACGGAGAGCGCTGCCATCCGGGCCGTGGCCGACCACGTCCCCGTACCGGCCCTCATCGGATATGGGCACGTTCCGGGCCACGAGGCGACCGCCCTGGTCACCGCCGACCTCGGCCCACTCACCCTCGGCAGCGCCCTGCGCTCCGGCCGGGTCTCCGACGAGCGAGCTCTGCAAGACCTGGCCGGCCTGCTCGGCCGCCTGCACCGGGCGCCCGTCCGGCCGTGGGCCCCGCGCCGGCCGCTCCACGAGCAGGTCACCTCACTGGGCCGCTGCTGCCCGCCCAGCAGCCTCGACCGCATCGCGCCCGCGCTGGCCGCCATCGCCGACGCCGTCCACACGGCGCCCGTGTGGTGCCACGGCGACCTGCATGGCGACAACGTCGTGATCACCGGCCCCCGAGCCATCCGCCACCTGGTCGACTTCACCGACGCCGCAGCCGGTCCCCGCGAATCCGACGTCGCCCAGACCCTCGTTATGACCGACGCTCTCTCGACTCTCCGGGCCCGCACAGTCACCAACGCGTACCCCCTTGCCCTCGATGACCACCTGTTGGGTGCCTGGGTCGTCTTCCACACCCTGCGCTCCTGGGCGCATTCCTCCCCTGGCGACGACCGCGTCTTGTGGTCCCGCCGCCTGGACGACCTCAGCCGACGGATCCCGCACCTCTTCCGTACGCGCCGCCCGGAAAGGACGCGCTGATGAGCACCCCCGCCCTGTCGGTAGTGATCCCGGCCTTCAACGAGGCTGCCTACCTGCCCCGCTACCTGCCCTCCGTCCTCGCCTCACTTACCCGCTGGGAGGAGATCACCGGCCGTACGGGAGAGGTGGTCGTCGTCGACAACGCCAGCACCGACGCCACCGCCGACATGGCCACCTCCTTCGGCGTCCGCGTCGTCACCGAGTCCGTCCGTAACATCGGCCGGGTCCGCAACACCGGAGCGAGCGCCGCCCGCAGTGGACGCCTCTTCTTCACCGACGCCGACGTGGCGCTGCCCCTGGAGGCGGTCACCGCCGCTGCTGCCGCCTTGGATGCCGGGGCCGTCGGCGGCGCCATCCCGCCGCTCTACACGCCCGAACGGCTCGGCGCCCGCTTGCTGTGCGCGTACTGGGACCACTACCGCACCCGGCGCGGCGGGGCCCAGGGCGTCAACCAGTTCTGCACCGCCGACGCCTTCCGCCACATCGGCGGGTACCGGGACGACCTGTTCATGAGCGAGGACGTGGAGTTCTTCGCACGCCTCACCGCCCACGGCCAGGCCACCAACCGGCCTGTGACCATCCTCGACGAGCTGCGCGTGCGCCCGTCGACCCGCCGCTACGACCAGTGGTCGAGCCTACGGATGCTCTGGTGGCAGAACCCCGTGACCGCCCGCCTGCGCCTCCGGTCGCCCCGAATGTGGCGCCATTGGTACGAGACGACCGTGCGATGACGAAGGAGACTCCTGTGCAGCCCCAGTTCCTGGTCGACCTGCCGGTGCCGGACGGGCACGGCATCCACACCTTCCCTGACGACCTCCACCGCGCCCACCAGACGCACACCCAGCAGCTCGCCGCCCGCCACCGGAACCACGACCACCGCGTCCTGGAGGTGACCGCACCCCACACCCGCGTCCCGTGCTACATCGAGGCGCGCACCCCCGCCGACCGCCCGGTCCTCGCCATCGAACCCCATCACGACGACTTCGCCCTCTCGGCCTCGGGTACCTTCCTCGCCCGCCCCCGACCGCTGACCGTGGTCACCGTCTTCACCCGGTCCCGGAGCGTGCACCCCGCCCTGGAGGTCACCTACGCCGACGTCGACACCGTGTCCGAGCTGCGCGACCGGGAGGGAGCCGCCGCGCTCGCGCCGTTCGCCGCTCGCCGACACCTCCTCGGCCACAAGGACGCCGAGCCGCCGTACCGTCCCTACGACCCACAGGTGCTTGACCAGGTCATCGAGGAGCTCGGTCGGGTCGCCGCGGCCCACCCCGGCGCCGAACTCCTCGCGCCCGCCGCCGTCACCCGCCACCCCGACCACCTCCTCGTCCATGAGGCCGCCGTTCGCCTCGGCTGCACCTGGTTCTGGGAGGACCTCGCGTTCTGGTCGACGTACGCGCTCGCCGGCTGCGACCAGCACCTGTTCCGTACACGTACGGGGGCGACGATGCGGCCCGAGCTGGTCGACATCACCGACGTCGTCCTGGACAAGGTCACCGTCCTGCGGATGCACGGCTCGCAGATGCACCCGGCCCGGAAGATGTATCGGCCGATCCGGCACGCCTTCACCACGGCGGCCGACCTCGTCGACGGGCCCGGCCTCTATGCCGAACGCTTCTACCGGACGGAGGAGCCGACGTGCTGACCATCGCCCTGGAAGGTCCCTCCTACGCAGGCAAGTCCACGGCGATACGCCACCTCCGCCAGACCACCCTCGGCTCGCGGGCGTTCGTCTCGGACTGCTACGTCAGGCACATCGCCCACCGCGACGACATCCCTCCGGCCCGGACCGACTCGGCGGCTGCCCAACTCGCCGCCTTCGAGAGGTTCATGGAGATCGAGGCGACCCGCGTCGCCGAGGCCGCCGCGAGCGGCAGGCAGTTCGTCATCCTCGACCGGTCCGTGGACACCCTCCTCGCCCATGCGTACGCCCTGGACGCCCTGTTCGGGTACGGCGTCCACCACCAGCTCCGCGACCGCCTCAAGACGCTTTCCTTCCTGCGCCCCGACCACACCCTCTACCTCGACGTACCGGCGGAGACGCTCCACCTCCGCCGCAAGACCGCCGGCCACACCGCCGCCGAGTCCGACTACTTCCTTCACGAACCTGGCTTCCTCCACCACGCCCGCGACTACTTCGTCCACGCGCCCCGGCGGCCCGCGACGCGAGAGCTCACGGTCCTGGCCGCCGACGCGGGGCCGGACGATGTGGCCCAGGCCGTGGAAGCCCTCGTCACCTTCTGGACGAGGTGAAGGAAGATGCCCACCGCCCTGTTCGCCTGGCGCCGCACCCCGCCCCCGTTCCTCATCGGCGGCGCCGAGGTCACCCAGCAGCTCCTCGCCGAGGAACTCGCCGCCGCCGGGTGGCACGTCACCTACCTCGGCTCACACGAGGCGCCCTGGGACGGAGTCACCCAGCTCCCCGACATGCGCGCCCACCTCGACAGGCATCGCGTCCCGTACGACGAGGCGGACGGCACCCTGCGCTACCGGTGGAACGGGGTCGAGTGTGCGGCGTTCACGCAGAACAACGTGGAGCACGCGCTGGGCAGCCTCCTGGGAGCTCTCCGCCCCGATGTCGTGTTCACCTCGCAGGAGGGCTCGGCGCAGCTCGCCGTCCAGGCCAGACCGACCGCGCTCGTCGCCGGCCTCCTGCACTCCGTTTCCGCCACCGGCCTGGGGGTCCTCGCCGGCCGACCCCACTACGGCCTCGCCGTGTCGGATTTCGTCCGGGCACGCGCACCCCACACGCCTGGCACCCGCCTCGCCGTGATGTACCCGCCGTTCGCGCTGCCCGGGGAGAGCTCGGGCGAGGCCCGCACCGCGTCCGTACTCATGATCAACCCCATCCCCGCCAAGGGATCCAAGCTACTGCACCAGCTCATCCGTCTCATGCCGGAACAGCACTTCACCTTGGTCGAAGGCTGGTGGGACACGGCCGCCGACTTCGCCGCCTACCCGAACGTGACGTACGTGCCCCGCGTGTACGACATGGGGCCTCTGTACCGCACCCACCACCTGCTGCTGGTCCCCTCCACCGTGGAAGACGCCTTCCCCCGCGTGATCATCGAGGCCGCGCTCCACGGCGTCCCGAGCATCGGGGTAGACCGGGGCGGCATCCCCGAAGCGATTGGCGACGCCGGAATCGTCCTGCCGAGCACAGCCGGCCCCGAGACGTGGGCACGCGCGATCCGGGAGGCGGACCACGAGGCGCTGGGCATGAGGGCCCGGCGTCAGGCGGTCACGTTCACGCGACCGTGCCTGCCCGAGCTTCGGGAGCTGGGGATCTAGCAGCCCCGGCGAACGCCCGCTCCACCGCGTCGAGCCGCTCCGTCCACCAGTGAAGAAGCGCCTCGTCGGCGAGGAACAGCTCGTCGCAGGAGTGGTCGCCCCGGTCGTAGTGGAACTCGAGCTGCCAGAAGTCCGTCATCCGCTTCCACCACAGTCGTCGCGCGGCGTCGAGCAATGCGGCCGGTTCCAACGGGATCACCGACCGGTAGCTGGCCACGAACGCCGCCACCCGCTCCAGGTCGAACACGCCCTCCACCCCGAACTGCACCTGCGCCGTACGAACGACTTCCTCCGCGTACGGGCGGACTCCGAGCCGGTCCCAGTCCAGGACGGCGACCAGTCCGCCGTCCGCCCAGAGGAGGTTCCGGTACTGGAAGTCACCGTGCGTCCAGCCATGCGGGCCCGCAGGGGTGTCTCCCCCGGGGCGCAGGTGGGCGTGCTTGTCGAGGAGGATCTTGCGCTCTTCGAGGGCAGTTCCCGCGGCCCTGTCGAAAGCGTCGCCCGCGCCCCGGGCCGACACGGCTCCGGCAAGCCGGTCAGCCTTCTGGACGGCTCGGCCGGCCTCGGTCAGCTCAGCGGTGACCGAGGCCGGCACTGCGGGCATCCCGGCCTCATCGACAGCACGGCCGAGTGCCGTATGGAGTCCCGCGAGGTGTGTGCCGAGCTTGGACGTCTGCGTCAGCGACAGGTCAGTTCCGCGAATGTGTTCCCCGGCCGACCAGGGAAAGAGGCAGTAGACGCCACCGCGGACCTCGGCGATCACATCGCCGTGGACGGTGCGGAGCGGGGCACATACGGGGACGCCGTACGAAGCCAGGACGGGAAGGACCGCGAGGTTGCGACGCAGTCGATCGAGCGGCACGTCTGTGACCCGCTTGAGGGCGAACCTCCCGGCCCGGGTGTCCAGCCACCAGTTCACGTTCATGAGGCCATCGGCCAGGTGCTGTCGGTCCAGCACTTCGTCGATGTCGTATGCCCGGATCAGCTCGGCAAGATCGTCTGTGGGGAGGTGCGTCCTGTCCGCCACGTTCGCGTCGGTCACCCTGGCGACGATACGGGAGTCGGCCGTGCAGACGCACAAGGATCACTGGCCTGCCTCGGCGGGACGCGCCCGTTCCCGGAGGGAACGAATCGGGTGTTCCCCGAGGGAACGCTTTCCCCGTTCCCTCGGGGAACACGAGGGTCGGTCAACGTCGCCGCACCTGCGGCTGCTGTACGGCGGTCGGTGTGGCCGTCGGCGGGTGGACCGGGGTGGGAGGGAGCCGTGTGGTGCTGCGGGCCATGGCTGCCACGGGCTCGCCGTGCTTGTTGAGGTCGCCGGGCAGGGCGACGCTGTAGCCGAGGACGTCGCCGGACGGTCCGGTCTTGGGGCGCACTGCGACGCCGGTCGCCTCCAGCAGAGCGAAGGATTCGGTCTCGGTGGAGGCGGCTTGCCACCGCTTGCCGTACGCGCGTGCGCAGGATCTCGCGGGTGGTGGTGTCCTGGCTCTGGCGCTTGGCCTTGAAGTGCTCCTTGCTGGTGGGGCGTTTAGCGGCGGTGCCGTCGCCGGGGTTGAGGCGGCGCAGGCCGAGGTCGGCTTCGATCTTGCGGGCTTCGCGCTGGACGGCGCGGATGTCGTGGTCGCGGCGGGGGCGGCGGCCGTCCTGGCGTACGAGGGTGGCGGCGATGTGGATGTGGTCTCGGCGTGGCGGACTGCCATCCAGCGGCAGGCTTCCTCGTCGCCTTCGGGGGCGATGCCGGCGGCGGCCACGATCCGGCGGGCGACGTCCGCCCACTGGGCGTCGGTCAGGATCGGGTCCTCGGGCGCGAGCCTGCTCCCCGAGGCGGATCTTGCGATCGCCGAGGCTGCGGCCCGTCTCGTCCCGCGTGCGCGCGCTCCTTGCGACGTGCCGGATGGTGCTGATCGTTTGGGGGATATTTCGGGGGCTGCCACCCCGTCCGCTCACGCAGCGCGCACGCAAACGGCCCCGGACGGGACGTCCGGGGCCGAGTAGGCCCCTTCCCTGAGGAGAAACCCCAGGTCAGGGCCATGCGTTTGGTGCCCCCGGCAGGATTCGAACCTGCGACACCCGCTTTAGGAGAGCGGTGCTCTATCCCCTGAGCTACGAAGGCCGGTGGTGCGGTGGCGGTGATGCTGGGTGTGGGTGTGCCACCGCCGACAGTGTAGCGGGTGGGGCGGAGGGCGTCGGCCGGTCACGGGCAGGGGGTCTCGCGATGAGGGGTGCCGGGGCCCGGGTGTCCGGAGTCGGGGCGCCGGGTGCTGAGCGTTCCTGGGTGGTGTGACGGTGGGGCCGGGCGGGCGGTAAGTCCGGCGGGGTGGTGTCAGCCGCGTGTGATCCGTATCCGGTGGTCGCCCTTCGGGTTCGCCGCCGATACCGCGATCGTGATGCGCCGGCGCGGGTCCTTGAAGGTCTCGCCCGGTGTGAAGGCGGCGTCCGAGAGCTCGGCGTGGACGTTGGGGCTGCGGGTGCAGCCTCCGCTGTCGCGGCGGGAGTCGAAGACCGTCACCGGGCCCATTCCCGTGTCCACGTCCGCGTCGATCTTGTAGATCAGCACCCCCGGCCGGCACACGACCTCGTCGTTGCCCTCCCGGGTGCGCAGTTCGACGGCGTACCCGGACTTCGCGTCCAGCGGGACCACCACCAGCTTGTCGCCGCCCTTGCGGGCCAGCGGTGTCAGCGTGTACTCCGTCGTCCCGGACGCCGACGCGCAGTGCACCTGGGTGCGGTCCAGCCAGCCCAGCTTCCACTTGTGCCAGCCGAGGAGGTCGTTGTTGGCGCCCCAGTCCTCGCTCATGATGTCCCAGTGGCCGACCGCCCCGCCGCCCTCCTGGGTGTAGAGGTCGGGCAGTCCGAAGACGTGGCCGTTCTCGTGGGGGAGCACCCGGTAGCCGGTCTTGTCGTAGGAGCCGGAGCCGTCGTCCTGGCGGGAGTAGACGAAGGACGCGTTGGCCACCGGGACGCCGTCGGCGACCGGGGCCTCGGCGTTGCCGGCGAAGGTCACGGACAGGACCGTGTCCAGGGCGGACGGGCCGGCGTTCGGGGTGACCAGGACGTTCAGGAGGTCGTAGGACCGGAAGTCCACCTTCGCGTCGGCCTCCGCCACCAGGTCCTGGACGAGCTGCCGGTAGCCGGGTTCGAAGGGGGCGCCGCGCTCTATGCCGTACTCGGCGAGGGTCTTGGGCATCCGCAGCCAGTCGCGGACCGGGGTCTCGGGGCGGTAGTCGAGGCGGCCGTAGGAGCTGGTGCGGAACCACTTCTGGGTCTGTGGGAAGAACTCGGCGAAGCGGTCGAGCGCCTTGCCCTCGCCGGGCGCGTCGGAGAAGTCGATCATCAGGGTGAGGGCGCGGACGGTGCCGGTGGAGCGGGCGTAACCGGCGGAGGTGGGGACGCCCTCGGACATCTGGATCTCGGGGCCTGCGCTGATCATGCAGGGGCCGTGCGCGGAGGAGCGGGAGAGGGTGGCCGGGCCCGGGCCCGCCGCCGTGGTGTCCGGCGCGAGTCGTCCGTTGCCCGCCGAGGTGCTGACCGCGAGGGTCAGGACGCTGACGGCGGTGATCGCGGCCAGTCGGCGCGGGCGTATCCGACGGCTCGGCGGCTGCGCCTGCGGCGGCGGCTGCATGCGGACCTCCCGGACCCCGGCAGCCCCGGACACCGGCTGCACCCTTGGGATCACCCTGTGTCGGGGGGTGGGAGGACGCGCGCTGGAGCGGCCGATCGTGGGTTTCTCGCCGGTAGCCGCCGACCGGGGGACGTTCGAGGGGTCTCCTGTCGGGAGGGGGTGTCTCCTTCGGGCCCAGGAGACGGGCCGTCCGGGCCGACGCCGGGGGCCCTGGGAACCTCCCGGCAGCCCCTGAGGGCAGCCGGAGGGGCACTTCCGCGCGTGTGACGCAGGTCACCGCCAATTCCCTCGGGGCTGGGAAATAACCGGGGATCGTCTCCCCGTTTAGACCTGTGTCCGAGCGAAACGGGGATTCCCTCCCCGGATCGCCCACCGAAGTCATCATCCGGTCAACAGTCCAGTCATCGAGGAGTACGCCGTGCAGACCGCAGCCCCCGAGCAGCGCAAGGTGACCCGGCCCCGGGCCGACGCCCTGCGCAATCGGGAGCGGATCGTCACCGCCGCCCGCGAGATGTTCGTCGAGCACGGCCCCGACGTGCCGCTCGACGACATCGCCCGCCGGGCCGGTGTCGGCAATGCCACGGTGTACCGCAACTTCCCCGACCGCGACGCCCTCGTCCGCGAGGTCGTCTGCTCGGTCATGGACCGTACGGCACGGGCGGCTGAGCTCGCCCTCGCGGAGAGCGGCGACGCCTTCGAGGCGCTGGAGCGCTTTGTGCACGTCTCCGTCGACGAGCGGATCAGCGCCCTGTGCCCCATGGTGTCCAGCACGTTCGACCAGTTCCACCCCGACCTGGAAGCGGCGCGCGAACGGGTCGAGCGGCTCGTCGCCGAGGTCATGGACCGGGCGAAGGCGGCCGGTCAGCTCCGTACGGACGTGGGCGTGGGCGACGTGATGGTCGCCGCGTCCCAGCTGAGTCGGCCCCCGGCCGGTACGGGGTGTGTGAGCGCCGACGGGTTCGTCCACCGCCACCTGCAGTTGTTCCTGGACGGGTTGCGGGCTCCCGCCCGCTCCCAGCTGCCGGGGGCCCCCGTGACTCTGGAGGACCTGCGCCGGCCCTGCGACTAGTTCCGCAACGCCCCGCCGTCCGCACCCCGGGCGCCGAGGCCCGATCACCGACCTCACCTGACCTGTTCTGACCTGACCTGACCTGATCGGATCTGATCCGACCTCCGCCGACACCGGCCGTCGCCGTCGCCGTCGCCGAGCCGTCCCTGTCGCGCACGCTCACGCACGCTTTTCCGTACGTATTACTCACGTTTCCGTCACGAAGTCCCGAAGTGGGTATCCCCATGTCTGAAACAGCCGCCAAGGCTCCCGGCGTCCCGGACGCCGGCCGCTGGAAAGCGCTCGTCTTCATCGCGCTCGCCCAGCTGATGGTCGTCCTCGACGCCACCATCGTGAACATCGCCCTTCCGTCCGCGCAGCAGGACCTCGGCATCTCCGACGGCAACCGGCAGTGGGTCGTCACGGCCTACGCCCTCGCCTTCGGCGGTCTGCTGCTGTTCGGCGGCCGGATAGCCGACCTGTGGGGCCGCAAGCGCACCTTCGTCCTCGGTCTGGCCGGCTTCGCCGTCGCCTCGGCGCTCGGCGGCGCGGCCACCAACGAGGCGATGATGTTCGGCTCCCGCGCCCTGCAGGGCGTCTTCGGCGCGCTGCTCGCGCCCGCCGCGCTCTCCCTGCTCGCCGTGATGTTCACGGACGCCAAGGAGCGCGCCAAGGCCTTCGGCATCTACGGTGCGATCGCCGGTGGTGGCGGTGCCGTGGGTCTGATCCTCGGCGGTTTCCTCACCGAGTACCTGAACTGGCGCTGGACCTTCTTCGTCAACATCCCGTTCGCGATCGTCGCCGCCGCCGGTGCGTACCTCGTCATCCGTGAGCCGGAGGGCGGTCGCAACCGCTCGCCGCTGGACATCCCCGGCGTGATCCTGTCCACCGTCGGTCTGGTCGCGCTCGTCTACGGCTTCACCCGCGCCGAGTCCGACGGCTGGAGCGACGCGGTGACGGTCGGCATGTTCGTCGGCGCCGCCGTGCTGCTCCTCGCCTTCGTGCTCGTCGAGTCGAAGGTCAAGGCGCCGCTGCTGCCGCTGCGCGTGGTCACCGAGCGCAACCGGGGCGGGGTCTACCTCTCCCTGGGCCTGGCGATCATCGCGATGTTCGGCCTGTTCCTCTTCCTGACCTACTACCTGCAGATCGTGAAGGGCTACTCGCCGGTGAAGACCGGCTTCGCCTTCCTGCCGATGATCGCGGGCATGATCACGGGTTCGACGCAGATCGGCACCCGGCTGATGACCCGGGTCGCTCCCCGGCTGCTGATGGGCCCCGGCTTCCTGGTCGCCGCGGTGGGCATGCTCTTCCTGACCCAGCTGGAGATCGACACCTCCTACGCCGCCGTGCTGCTGCCCGGCATGCTGCTGCTCGGCCTCGGCATGGGTACGGCGTTCATGCCGGCCATGTCCATGGCCACCCAGGGTGTGGAGCCGCGGGACTCCGGTGTCGCCTCCGCGATGGTCAACACCTCGCAGCAGGTGGGCGGCGCGATCGGTACGGCGCTGCTGAACACGATCGCCGCCTCGGCCACGACGTCCTACATCGCCGACCACATCGGCGGCGCGGCCTCCCGGTCCCAGCAGCAGCTGGTCCAGCTGGAGGGCCAGGTGCAGGGCTACACCAGCGCGATCTGGTTCGCCGTCGGCATCCTCGTCGTCGCGGCCGTCATCGCCCTGACCTTCGTCAACGCCGGCCGTCCGGGCAGCGCCACCGCCGCCACGGGTTCCGGTTCGGCCGACGGGGCCGAGGACGAGATGCCGGTGCCGGTCATCGCCCACTGACGGCACCCCACCGTGTGCGGGTGCAGGTCGTCGCCCACTGACGGCACGCACCCGCCGGGTGCCGGTCGTCGCCCACCGGCCGCACGCACCCGCCGGTTCCGTCCGCGCGTAGGGGGAGGGGACGCCCCGTACGCGCGGTTCCCCGGACCCGCCCCGGCCGGCGCGCTCTCCGCGCCGGCGGGCCGGTCCCCGGACCTGCCCTGGTGGGCGCTCAGCGCCGCCAGGGCAGGTCCGCACCCGCTTCGCTCGGCTGTAGTCCCTCGGCGACGATCCGCATGATCTCGCCGAGGGACTTCTGCTGTTCCGGCGTGAGCCGGTCGAACACGGCCTGACGTACGGCGTTCACGTGGCCCGGAGCCGTCCGGCGCAGCACCTCGTACCCCTCGTCCGTGAGGATGGCGAACTGGCCGCGCTTGTCGGAGGTGCAGTCCTCGCGGCGCACCCAGCCGTTCTTCTCCAGGCGGGCGATCGCGTGCGAGAGGCGGGAGCGCGTGATCTTCGCGTACCGGGCCAGCTCCGTCATGCGCAGTCGTCGTCGCGGGGACTCGGCGAGCTTGACCAGCAGGCCGTAGTAGACGTGCGGCATGCCCGCGTCGCGCTGGAGCTGTCGGTCGAGGTGGTCCTCAAGGAGGGTGGCGGCCTGGATGTAGGAGCGCCAGACGAGCTGTTCCTCTGCGCTGAGCCAGCGGGGCTCGTCGGCGGGTGCGGGAGTGGGTGCCGTGTTCATGTATCCCACTCTACGGAACCACTTCTTGAACATTAAACAAAATGCCGGTAGATTCGCGTGGATTCGAGAAGTTGATACTTCAAGTGGATCGGGAGCCGCCTCATGTCCGCCGCCCTCCGCGAGCGCATGCCCGCCCTCTACCTCAGCCACGGCGCCCCGCCGCTCGCGGACGACCCGGTCTGGCCCGGTGAGCTCGCCGCGTGGGCCGCCGCCCTGCCGCGCCCCAGGGCGGTCCTCGTCGTCTCCGCCCACTGGGAGGAGGCGCCGCTCGCCCTCGGCGCCACCCGGACCGTCCCCCTCGTCCACGACTTCTGGGGCTTCCCGGAGCACT
The DNA here is from genome assembly GCF_019049165.1 of Streptomyces sp. AC627_RSS907. NCBI lineage: Bacteria > Bacillati > Actinomycetota > Actinomycetes > Kitasatosporales > Streptomycetaceae > Streptomyces > Streptomyces sp. AC627_RSS907. Next base: position 3,140 of record NZ_JAGMUE010000029.1, on the reverse strand, counting down.
ACTACCGGGTGCGCTACGAGGCCCCCGGCGCCCCCGGGCTCGCCGAGTCCGTACGCAAGCTGCTGCGCGCCCCCGGCACGCCGGTGCAGGACGTCCCCGACCGCGGCCTCGACCACGGCGCGTACGTGCCGCTGGTCGAGATGTACCCCGGCGCCGACATCCCGGTCCTCCAGGTCTCCATGCCGACCCTCGACCCGGCGCGGCTCATGGAGATCGGCCGCAGGCTCGCGCCGCTGCGCGACGAGGGCGTCCTGATCGTCGGCTCCGGCTTCTTCACCCACAACCTGGCCGCGCTGCGGCAGGCCGGCGTCCCCTCCTGGTCCGCGGAGTTCGACGACTGGGGCCGGCGCGCGCTGGAGGCCGGTGACGTGGACGGGCTGCTCGACTTCGCCCGCAAGTCCCCGGCGGGGCTGCTCGCCCACCCGCGCACCGAGCACTTCGCCCCGCTGTTCGTGGCGATGGGGGCGGCGGACGCGGCCGGTGAGCTGGACCTGCGGAAGTCGGTGATCGACGGGTTCTGGATGGGGCTGGCGAAGCGGTCGGTGCAGTTCGGCTGAGGCCGGCCGCCGGGCCCACCGCGGGCCGCGGCGGGCTACAGCGGCTTCTCGTACCAGGCCACGTCCCAGTACCGGCCGAACTTGCGGCCCACCTCCCGGTAGGTGCCGACGTACCGGAAGCCGAAGCGCTCGTGCAGTCGGGTGGACGCCTCGTTGGGCTGCGCGATGCCCGCGTAGGCGCGGTGGAGGTCCTCGCCGGCCAGGGCCTCGAACAGGGACGTGTAGAGCAGCGTGCCGATGCCGCGGCCGCCGGCGTGCGGGGCGACGTAGACGGTGGTCTCCACCGAGGTCCCGTAGGCGGGCTTCGCCCGGTAGGGGCCGGAGGTGGCGTAGCCCAGAATCTCCTGTGACTCCGCGTCCGTGGCAACCCGCAGCCGGTGCGGACCGTCTTCAGGGTGGGAGAGCAGCCAACGGCGGCGCTCTCGCGGGGTGAGGGGTTCGGTGTCGAACGTGATGGGCGTCTCACGTACGTAGTGGTTGTAGAGCTCGGTGAGGGCGTTGAGGTCCTCCTCGGTTCCCGGCCTGACCTGGGCCTCTGTGCGTCCCGACGGCATCATGCCTCCTCGTGCGGCGGGACAGGGTACTGCATGATCAGAAAAATCGGGGGGCGGGTTGGGAATTCTGTCCGGATTCCAGTCGTTGTTTCCATCGGATGCAGGGCACCCGAGGAGAGTCCGGAGAGACCGGAGAGAGTCCGGAGACGGGACCCGAGCCCCAGGACCGGGGCGAGGTGACCGGAGACCGAGGACGACCCACGGTGCCGTTCGTCCGCAGGACCGCCCGCTGAACCACTCATCGCAAGGGAGCACGCATGGCAACCCGTGCCGTCGCCCGTCGTAAGTCCGCCACCGGCGAGACGGCCGACGCGGCAACCAGCGTCCGCGCCAGCGGCGGCGAGCTCGCCGACCGCGATCTGGTCGGCATGTACCTCGACGAGATCGCGCGGACACCGCTGCTCGACGCCGCCAAGGAGGTCGAGCTGTCCCAGACCATCGAGGCGGGTGTCTTCGCGCGGCAGGTCCTCGAAGGCTACGAGGAGACCGGGGCCGACGCCACCCGTGAGGAGTTGCAGGCCCTGATCGACGAGGGCGAGCGGGCGAAGGACGTCTTCATCCGTTCCAACCTCCGCTTGGTCGTCGCGGTCGCCCGCCGTTACCCACGCAGCGGGCTGCCCCTCCTCGACCTGATCCAGGAGGGCAACGCCGGCCTGGTCCGCGCGGTCGAGAAGTTCGACTACCGCAAGGGCTTCAAGTTCTCGACGTACGCGACCTGGTGGATCCGTCAGGCCATCACCCGGTCGATCGCGGATCAGTCGCGCACCATCCGCCTGCCCGTCCACCTGGTGGAGGAGCTGGGCCGGATCCGCCGCGTGCAGCGTGAGTTCAACCGTGAGCACGGCCGCGAGCCGGAGCCCGCCGAGATCGCCGCCGAGCTCGGTTCGACGCCGGAGCGCGTCACCGACGTGCTCGACTGGGCCCGCGACCCCGTCTCGCTGAACATGTCGGTGGACGACGAGGGCGAGACCCAGTTCGGCGACCTGCTGGAGGACACCTCCGCCGTGTCGCCCGAGCAGTCGGTGATGACGCTGCTGCGCAGCGAGGAGCTGGACGACCTCATCGGCCGCCTCGACCCGCGCACGGCCTCCATCATCAAGATGCGCTACGGCATCGAGGACGGCCGCGAGCGTACGCTGACCGAGGTCGGCAAGGAGCACGGGCTCACCCGCGAGCGCATCCGCCAGATCGAGAAGCACGCGCTGCTGGAGCTGAAGAAGCTGGCCCGTGACACCGGCTTCGAAGCGGCGGCGTAGGCGATCGTGAGGCGGGGGGCGTGAGGTGACGCGTGGGGCGTACGCCGGTGACTGAGCCCCGCGCAAACATGGCCGTGTAACGCTGCTTCAACCGGCGGGGGCCCGGGAAAAAGAACTCCGGGCCCAGTAGTCGGGGTCCGGGGCCGGAAGCCTCGGACCACCCTTTGAACCACGTCCCGTCGCACTTCCCCCCGGCGCCGGGACCTTCCCGAGCCGGGCTCGGCGCCTCTCCCCCCGGGGCGCCGGCCCGGCTCCTTCCGTACGCGGGGTGCGGGGCGGCCGCACATGGCCACGCACGGGCAGACCACGCACGCGCGGACTGCGCACGGGCAGACCAGGCACGCGCGGACCGCATACGGACATGCCTCGCGCGGACATGCCGCGCACGGGCGGACGTAGGGCGGACGGGGGAGAGGCGGGGCACCCCGAACCTGAACCCCGGGGTGGCCCGCCGAAGGGCAGAGTCTGCCACAGCGGCACAGCCTGTCGAAGGGGGCGGGACCGCCCCAGCGCCACCCCGGTACCCCCCGCGCCAGGGCCGGTTCCGGCCGACGGACCGCTCCTGACCGACAGGCCGCTCCTGACCGACAGGCCGCTCCTGACCGACAGGCCGCTCCCGGCCGACGGGCGTCCCCCGGCACGGCTCCCTCTTGCGTGGAACGGGCGTCTCGCGTCTCGGCGGCGGTGAGCCGTCCGCCCCGCGCGCCACCCACCGTCCGCCCCGCGCGCCCCTCACCCGCCGTCCGCCGCGTGCCCGCCTTCCACCCCCGCCG
>NZ_JAGMUE010000276.1:0-550 GCF_019049165.1 Streptomyces sp. AC627_RSS907 | reverse complement strand
CTCCTGGACCAAGTGGCCCGCGCCCTCGATGAGCCGGAGGCGCGCCCCGGGGACGAGCGCGGCCAGCTCGTGCCCCTTGGCGACCGGAATCCACGCGTCGTCGGCGCCCCAACACACCAGCACCGGCAACCGCAGCTCGCCGTACCGGCCCTGGATCTCGTCGGTGAACCGCTGGTCGTTCTGGGCGATCTGCCGGTAGAAGGCGGGCTGCCCCGCCGGGCCGCACCACGGGGCGACCAGGCGGTCCAGGACGTCGGGACGCAGCCCCGGCGCGCTGGCGGAGGCGACGTACTCGCGGACCATCGCCCGGTGCAGGGCGGGCGGCAACTGCTCGAAGACCGCGGCGTTCTCGCCCAGGAGCCGGTACGTGGGCGTGCCCCACGGGGCCAGCGCCACGGCGTCCACGAGCGCCAGCGCCCGGTAGGCGGCGCCGTGCAGCAGATGGGCGCGGAGCGCGACACAGCCGCCGAAGTCGTGCGCGACGACGTACGGGGCGGGGGACGGGGCGGCGGCGCCGGCCCCGGCACCCTCGCCGCCGGCCAGGCCCCAG
>NZ_JAGMUE010000275.1:0-613 GCF_019049165.1 Streptomyces sp. AC627_RSS907 | reverse complement strand
CGCCAGCCGCGGTGCCACCGCCAGGCACCGCTCGGCCCACCCCTGGCGCCCGCCGCCTCGGCCCGCCAACTCGCCCAGCCCACAGCGGACTTACCCGACCACGTACCCGCCGACCCGACCGCACGCGACCGCACCACCCCGAATACGGAGCGCTGAAGTGACCCCAGGCATACCGTCGCCGGCAGGGCCGCCGCCATGGACGTGAGCACCGCCCGTGGCGCGCCGGCACCCCTGCCGCTCCTGGTGCTGCGCAGTTGCAGTTGCCGGTTCGCCGCCTACTACTGGATGGGGTTCCTCGCCGGGCTCGCCGCCGTGGACCACCTCACCGTGGGCCGCGCGCTGGCGGCCGTGCCGATGTGGCTGGCCTTCTGCGTCGGCACCGAGTCCGTCAACCGGATCGCCGACCGCGAGGCCGACGTCGTCAACCGGCCCGAGCGCACCGCCCTGTGCGAGGCGATCGGCTGGCGCCGGCTCACCCGTATCGCCGTCGGCGCCTGGCTGGTCTTCGCGGCCAGCGGGGCCGCGCTGTTCGCGCTGGACCCCGAACCGGCCTTCGCCGCGATGATCGTCGTGGACATCGCCATCGCCATCGGCTACTCGATCGGCCCGGCCT
>NZ_JAGMUE010000274.1:0-907 GCF_019049165.1 Streptomyces sp. AC627_RSS907 | reverse complement strand
CTGGTGGCCGTATCGCGAGGAGGGCGGCCAGTGGTATCCGGCCGGGCCCGCGGCCACCGACCCCGCGACGGCGCTGGCCGGCGCGCTCCGCAGCGACTGACCCACCGACCGGCGGCGCGGGGCGTACGGGCGGGGCCGGCCACGTCCGTACGCCCCGCGTCGGGCCCAGCCAACCGGGGACGCGGCCCGTGGGGCGCGTGAGCCGGAGCGGTACGCGGCGGCGCGTCCCGGGCGGTAGGCGGCCGACCCGGGACGCGCCGCGATGGCGTTGGCGACACCCCTGGGGGGCGGCCCGCCACGGGGCGAGCCGCCGGCCGATAGCCCCGTCCCGTTTGCGATGGCGACGGGGGTCTTGCGGGACCTTGTCCTTTCTGATGACACAATGCGGTGGTCGCACCTTCAACCACCTACTGCTCCAGAGAGGCCATGGGAATGGCATTTGCCCTGCTACGCCGTCGTCACCGCGTTACGGGGAGGGAGGCCATGCCCCTGCCACCAGGCTCCGGGTCGCTGGAATGCGTGGTGCTCGACCCGGTGCGACTCCCGCTCCCCCGGGCCGAGGTTTCCGTTCGCGACGCCGAGGGCCGTGAGGTCGTACGCGGCCAGACCGACCCCAACGGCCGCTTCGCGACGACCGTGCGGCCCGGCGCGTACGGCCTCTCCATCACCTCCGACGGCTACCAGCCCGTGCGCCGCGACTGCCTGGCCGCCGACGGCGTGCGCACCACCGTCGACTCGGTGGCCATGGACCTCGCCCCGCAGCCGTCGCTGCCGACGCCCGGCGCGTGGCGCATCGACCCCGACCACAGCGCGGTGCGCTTCGTCGCGCGGCACATCGGGCTCGCCGCGGTACACGGCCGGTTCAACCAGTTCGAGGGAACCCTGATGGTCGGGGAGCGCATGGAGG
>NZ_JAGMUE010000273.1:0-736 GCF_019049165.1 Streptomyces sp. AC627_RSS907 | reverse complement strand
GGCGTGGGCGCTGCTCGTGATGGTCGTGCTGACCGCGACGAACCTGGCCTCGGTCGGCTCGTACGGCGAGTTCGAGTTCTGGTTCGCCGGGATCAAGGTCGTGGCGATCGCCGCGTTCATCGTCATCGCCGGGCTCGCGGTCTTCGGCGTGCTGCCGGACACCGAGGCGGTGGGCACCTCGCACCTGACCGGCGACGGCGGCTTCCTGCCCAACGGCCCCGGCACCATCCTCTCCGGCATGCTCCTGGTCGTCTTCTCCTTCATGGGCAGCGAGATCGTCACGCTGGCCGCGGGCGAGTCCGCGGAGCCGGCGAAGATGGTCAGCCGGGCGACGAACAGCGTGATCTGGCGGATCGGCATCTTCTACCTGGGCTCGATCCTGCTCGTGGTGATGCTGCTGCCGTGGAACTCGCAGGCCCTCCTCGACGACGGCCCCTACGTCGCCGCGCTGAACGAGATCGGCATCGCCCACGCCGGGACGATCATGGACGTGATCGTGGTGACGGCCGTGCTGTCCTGCCTGAACTCGGGCCTGTACACGGCCTCCCGGATGGCCTTCTCGCTCGGCCAGCGCGGCGACGCGCCCGCGTCGTTCGCACGGGTGAACAAGCGGGGTGTGCCGGCCGCCGCGATCTGGTCCTCGGTGGCCTTCGGCTTCGTCGCCGTGATCTTCAACTACACCTCGCCGGACACGGTCTTCGAGTTCCTGCTGAACTCCTCCGGCGCGGTGGCCCTG
>NZ_JAGMUE010000272.1:0-677 GCF_019049165.1 Streptomyces sp. AC627_RSS907 | reverse complement strand
CTCGGCCTGTGGAGCATGGTCGGGGCGGTCGGCGCGGCGGCGGGCACGGTCTTCGGCGGGCTGCTCACCGACTCGCTCGGCTGGCGCTGGGTCTTCCTCGTCAAGGTGCCCATCGGCGTCGCGGTGCTCGTCGTCGCCTGGCGCGCGCTCGCCCGAAGGCCCCGTACGGACGCCCCGCGCGAGCCGCTGGACGTGCTCGGCGCGCTCCTGGTGACCTGCGGGCTCGCCGCCCTCGTCTACGGCGTCGTCGCCTTCGGCGAGCCGGCCGGCACGGCGCGGGCGGTGGCGTTCTCGGCCGCCGCCGTCGCCCTGCTCGCCCTCTTCGTGGCCCGCCAGCACCGGTGGGCCCGCAGCCCGCTGATGCCGCTGCGGATCTTCGGGCACCGCGCGGTCAGCGCCGCCAACGCCGTGATGTTCTGCCTGGGCGTCGGCTACCTCGCCAGTCCCGTGGTGCTCTCGCTCTACCTCCAACACGTGCTGGACTACTCGCCCTCACGCGCCGGGCTCGGCTTCCTGCCCACCGCCCTCGCGGTGATGGTCGGCGCCCAGGTCACCGGCTGGATGACCACCCACTGGGGCACCAGGCGCACCGCCAGCCTCGGCCTCTCGCTGGTCACCGCGGGTTTCCTGCTGCTCGTACGGCTCGGCCCCGACACGTCGTTCCTCCCCACCATCTT
>NZ_JAGMUE010000271.1:0-564 GCF_019049165.1 Streptomyces sp. AC627_RSS907 | reverse complement strand
GGCGAGGACCCGTTGCAGGTAGAGGGAGACGAAGTAGAAGCTGGCGAACTGGCCCGAGGCGAGCAGGAGCATCGTCGCGTTGGCACCGCCGACGGCGCGGTGGGTGAGCAGGCCGAGGCGGACCAGCGGCTGTGCGGCCCGCCGCGACTCCTGCCAGCCGAAGGCGGCGAGCAGGACGACGGCCGCGCCCAGGGTGCCCACCGTGGTCGGCGAGGTCCAGCCGTCGTCCGCGGTGCGCACCACGCCGTAGACCAGCGCGGCCAGTCCGACCGTGGCGAGCAGCGCGCCGACCAGGTCGAGGCGCGGGCGGCGCGCGGGGCGGTGGTCGGGGATCGCGCGCCCGGCCACGAGGGCCAGCGCCACGATCGGCACGTTGACGAGCAGCACCCAGCGCCAGTTGAGGTACTCGGTCAGCACGCCGCCGATCAGCACGCCGGAGGCGCCGCCGGCCGCGCCAGCGGCGCTCCACAGCCCGAGCGCGCGGGCCCGGCCCGTGGCGGGGAAGACGGTGGTGACGATGGTCAGGGCGACCGGCGCCAGGACGGCGGCGCCGAGCCCCTGCAC
>NZ_JAGMUE010000270.1:0-674 GCF_019049165.1 Streptomyces sp. AC627_RSS907 | reverse complement strand
GTGTTGGGCGCCCTCCACGACGCAGGCGATGGCGATCTCGTCGTCGTAGGCGACCAGCCAGCCGTTGTTCGGGCCCTCCTCGGTGACCTCGGCCGTACCGGTCTTGGCCCCGACCTCGCCGGGCAGGTCGGCCAGCACCTTCGCCGTCCCGTCGGTCACCGTGTCCCGCATCAGGGAGCGCAGCGTGCGCACCACGTCGGACGGCAGCTCCTCGGTGCGCGGGCCCTCGCCCTCGCGCGCGGTGCCGCCCTCGCGTACCAGCAGCGGCATCCGGAACGTCCCGGAGGCGGCGGTGGCCGTCGCCGAGGCCATCACCAGCGGGTTCGCCCGCAGCTTGCCCTGCCCGAACAGCGCGGCCGACTTCTCCGTCTCGTCCCCGGGCACCGGCACCTCGCCGTCGAAGGACGGCGCGCCGGTGTACCACTCCTGGCCGATGCCGAAGTACGTGGACGAGAACTCCGTCAGCTCCCGGTCCCCGAGCTTGTCCCGCAGGCTCACGAAGGCCGTGTTGCACGAGTGGATGAAGTCCTCGCGGAAGGTGGCCCCACGGATCTCGGACGTCTCCACGTTGTGGAACTGCTTGCCGACCGTCAGGTACTTCGGGCAGTCCACGACGTCGTTCGGCGCCACCGCCCCCTTGTTCAGCAGCGCCGCCGAGGTGATCACCTTCATGG
>NZ_JAGMUE010000269.1:0-751 GCF_019049165.1 Streptomyces sp. AC627_RSS907 | reverse complement strand
CTCCAGGGCCGTCGCGTACTGCCGGTTGAGCCGGGCGCGCTCGCTCGGCAGCAGGTCGTCGGTGACGGCCTCGCGGACCAGGGCGTGCCGGAAGCGGTAGCCGTTGTCGTCGTCCGTCGGGAGCAGGATGTTGGAGCCGACGGCGGTGCGCAGCGCCTCGATCAGCTCGTCCTCGCCGAGCCTGGCGACGGCCGCGAGCAGCGCGTGCTCCACGCGTGAGCCGCCCTCCGCCACGATCCGCACCACCCGCTCGGCGTCGTCGGGCAGCGCCTCGACCCGCACCAGCAGCAGGTCGCGCAGCGACTCGCTGAGCCCGCACTGGGCTCCGTCGGTGATGCTGTGGGCGATCTCCTCGACGAAGAAGGCGTTGCCGTCGGTCCGCTCGAAGACCCGGTCCACCAACTGCCGGTCGGGCTCGGTGCCGTAGATGCCAGCTATCTGCGCGTGCACCTCGGCGCGGTTGAAGCGCGCCAGCTCGATGCGGCGCACGGTGCGCATGCGGTCGATCTCGGCGATGAAGGGGCGCAGCGGGTGGCGGCGGTGGATGTCGTCGGAACGGTACGTGGCGAGGATGACCAGTCGCGCGCGCTGCACGGAGCGGAAGAGGTAGCCGAGCAGCTCGCGGGTGGAGCGGTCCGCCCAGTGCAGGTCCTCGATGACGAGCACCAGCGTGCGCTCGGTGGCGAGCCGCTCGAGGAGGCGCGCCGTCAGCTCGAACAGCCGGGCCCGGCCGTCCTCGTCCCGCGACTCC
>NZ_JAGMUE010000268.1:0-574 GCF_019049165.1 Streptomyces sp. AC627_RSS907 | reverse complement strand
ATCTTGTCCTCGGGCGTGGCCTCGGCGAGGAAGTCGTCCACGCCCGCCTCGTCGGCGATGGCCTTGGCGGTCAGCGGGTTGTCGCCGGTGATCATGACGGTCTTGATGCCCATCCGGCGCAGCTCGTCGAACCGCTCCCGCATGCCCTCCTTGACGACGTCCTTGAGGTAGATAACGCCGAGCACCCGTGGTCCGTCGATGTCGTCGACGGCGACCAGCAGCGGGGTGCCGCCCGCCGCCGAGATGCCGTCCACCTTCTCCCGCGCGTCCGGGGAGACGCTGCCGCCGCGTTCGACCACCCAGCCGGTGATGGCCGCCGCCGCGCCCTTGCGGACCCGGCGGACCGCGCCGTCGTCGCCGGTGAGGTCCACGCCCGACATCCGGGTCTGCGCGGTGAAGGGCACGAACGCGGCGTGGCCCAGCTCCCCCTCGTGGCGGGCCCGCAGCCCGTACCGCTCCTTGGCCAGCACGACGATGGAGCGCCCCTCGGGCGTCTCGTCGGCCAGCGACGAGAGCTGCGCCGCGTCGGCCAGCTCCGTCTCACGCACGCCGTCCACCGGCACGAACCGGGCCG
>NZ_JAGMUE010000267.1:0-573 GCF_019049165.1 Streptomyces sp. AC627_RSS907 | reverse complement strand
TCCCAGCACGGGTGCCCCCATCCCAGCACGATCCCAGCACGGTAGGGATGATCAGGGGTGATGACAGGTGACGAGGGGGCAGCTATCCCAGCACCATGCCAGCACGGGAAAAACCAAGGGCCCGACCCCGAAGAGCCGGACCCATCTGACCTGCATGGTGCCAGATCAGCGACGTGGTGTTATCTCACCCGTCACACATTGAACCGAAACTCCACCACGTCCCCGTCCTGCATCACGTAGTCCTTGCCCTCCATGCGCGCCTTGCCCGCCGCGCGGGCGTCGGCGACCGAGCCGGTCGCGACCAGGTCGTCGAAGGAGATGACCTCGGCCTTGATGAAGCCCTTCTGGAAGTCCGTGTGGATGACGCCCGCCGCCTCCGGGGCCGTCGCGCCCTTCTTGATGGTCCAGGCGCGGGCCTCCTTGGGGCCGGCGGTCAGGTAGGTCTGGAGGCCCAGGGTCTCGAAGCCGACGCGGGCGAGGGTGGCGAGGCCCGGTTCTTCCTGGCCCATGGACTGGAGGAGTTCGAGGGCCTCGTCGTCGGACAGCTCGATCAGTTCGGACTCGATCTTCGCG
>NZ_JAGMUE010000028.1:0-691 GCF_019049165.1 Streptomyces sp. AC627_RSS907 | reverse complement strand
CCGGGTCGCGGTCATCGTCGGCACCGGGCTGCGCGAACTGCGCGCCGTGGAGCAGTGGCACGGCGACGACGCGGCGCTGCGCCTGGCCCAGACGCACTTCAACGAGGCCGTGCGCTCCGTCGCGCCCGGCGTCACCGAGGTGCACACGCTCGCCAACGCGTGTGCCGCCTCCGGCTACGCCCTCGCGCTCGCCGCGGACCTGCTCGAACTCGGCGAGGCCGACGCGGTCGTGGCCGCCGGCTGCGACACCCTCACCGAGTCGATGCTCACCATGATCGGCCGGGTGGGCACCACCACGGCCGAGACCGTACGACCCTTCGACACCGACCGGGACGGCGTGCTGCTCGGCGAGGGCGCCGCCGCCGTCGTCCTCGAACTGCCCTCGGACAAGCCGGCGTTCGGCCTCGTACGCGGCGTGGGCATCGGCTGCGACGCGTTCCACGAGACGGCGCCCGACCCGGGCGGCGTCCTCGCCACGATGCGCGAGGCCCACCAGCGCGCCGGCATCGAGCCCGGCGAGGTGGACCTGGTCGTCGCGCACGGCACCTCCACCGCGCTGAACGACCCGACCGAGGCCACCGCGCTCACCGAACTCTTCGCCGACGTCGCGCCGGCCGACGCGCCCGCCGTCACCGGCATCAAGGGCGCCATCGGGCACACCTCGGGCGGCGCGGCCCTGATGAGCGTGCTC
>NZ_JAGMUE010000266.1:0-553 GCF_019049165.1 Streptomyces sp. AC627_RSS907 | reverse complement strand
CGCGTGGGCCGCGGCGTGCCGTAACAGCAGCGTCAACAGCTCGACCGCACAGGGTGGTTCCGGGGTGTCCTCGCGCGCACCGTGGCGCCCGGTGGGTGGCCGTCTGCGCGCCGCGGTGGCCAGGGTGTGGTCGAAGACGACCGCCGCCGACTCGCCCGGTGGCTGCAACAGCCGTCCCCAGCCCAGGAGTTCGCGTCCGTTTCGGACGATCACGACGCCTCGGCAGGCGAACGTGTCGGCCCGGGCCGAGTCCGCCCGCGCGATCGCCGGTGGGGACTCCGCCTCGGCCGGTCGTCGCGCCGTACTGGAGGCCGGTGGCCACTCCTCGCCGCGGTGCGGGTCCACGAGGTCGGCCAGCTCCTGCGCGAGCAACTCGTCGGCGCCGGCGGCGGAGTCGAATTCCACCGTGATGGCGGCGGGCAAGGACATACGGTTCCCTCTTCCGCGTCGTGCGCGCCGCACGATGCGGCACGGCCAGTAGACCTCCCAGTACATCTCACGGGCGACGCGTAAACGACCCGCCCAGGGCGGAGATACGCCTCCTCCGTAAGGC
>NZ_JAGMUE010000265.1:0-553 GCF_019049165.1 Streptomyces sp. AC627_RSS907 | reverse complement strand
GAAGTCGGCGTTGCCGCAGTAGTTGCTCGGGCCAGTGAGGGGCGCAGCGATCTGATTACCGGAGGCGGTGCCGCCCGAGGGGCGTGGTCCGACGCGTGCTGCTGGTGGTTGGCGCAGCCGCAGCCGAGCGCCGGCGCGAGCATGTCCACGGTGCCGCCCGCCCGCGCCGTGCCCGCCGACGGCTCCAGTTCGTTACTGATGTGTTCGGGTCGTTTCCGCGACAGGATCAGCGGCATTGGGGCGAGTGTTGTCTGCGAGGGCTGATGCTGGATGGTCGTCCGATCCGGCCGATGGCCGAGCCGCTGCCGGACGGCAGCATGCAGTTCGTGACCGGCTTCGGCAACGTGTACCCCATACCGGCGCCGAGCTCCAGCACACGGTGATGACCTGGGTGATGACCGGTACGTCGCGGTAGACCGGGGCACCCCGACTGCGCCCTGGCGTCGCTCCAGGCGGCGCGCACGGCCGCGCCCCAGGCCGTCCGGTCAACCCTCAGGCGAAGGAACGGTGGCTGGTTGGCCCACCGCGGCAGAGCTGCGGCACTGCAGTGGAT
>NZ_JAGMUE010000264.1:0-706 GCF_019049165.1 Streptomyces sp. AC627_RSS907 | reverse complement strand
CTGGTAGTCCTTGCCGGAGATACCGCCGACCCAGGCGTTGGGGTCGTACGTCGGATTGGAGGCCATGGACACGATGCGGCCCGTCTTGGACTCCATGACCACCACGGCGCCCGCGTCCGCCTTGTAGTTCTGGTTGGTGTTGCGGTCGTGCTCCTTGCGGGCGGCCTTCATCGCCGCGTCGAGCTCCTTCTCCGCTATGGCCTGCACGCGGGCGTCGATGCTCGTGACGACGTTGGCGCCGGGCACGGCCCGGTCGCTCTTGGCCTTGCCGATGACGCGACCGAGGTTGTCCACCTCGTACCGGGTGACCCCGGCCTTGCCGCGCAACTGGCTGTCGTAGGTGCGCTCCAAACCCGAGCGGCCGATCTGGTCGGCGCGCAGCAGCGGCGACTCGCTGTCCTCGGCCTTCTTGATCTCCTCGTCGGTGACCGGCGAGAGGTAGCCGAGCACCTGCGCGGTGTTGGCGTCACCCGGCGCGGCGTAGCGGCGCACGGCGGTGGGCTCGGCGCTGATGCCGGGGAAGTCCTCGGCCCGCTCGCGGATCTGCAGGGCCTGCTGGGTGGTGGCCTCGTCGGTGATCGGGATGGGCTGGTACGGGGAGCCGTTCCAACAGGGCTGCGGGGTCTTGGAGTCGCACAGCCGCACCTTGTCGGTGACGTCCTTGGTCTCCATGTCCAGCACCTCGGCCAGCCGGCTGAGCACGGCC
>NZ_JAGMUE010000263.1:0-1496 GCF_019049165.1 Streptomyces sp. AC627_RSS907 | reverse complement strand
GATGTTCCGGCTGTGGCGGCGTTGCGCCGGGGCCGTGGTGAGACCCTGGCGTTGCTGACGGCGCTGGGTGAGTTGTTCGTGCACGGGCAGCATGTGGACTGGCGGGCGGTGTTCGAGGGCACGGGCGCGCGTCCCGTCGACCTGCCCACGTATCCCTTCTCCCACCAGCGGTACTGGCTCGACAACGCCGTCGACACCGGAGACGTCGGCGCGGCCGGCTTGTTCGCCTCCGATCACCCGTTGCTCGGTGCGGCGACGCTGCTCGCCGGTGGTGACGGTGCCCTGCTCACCGGGCGGCTGGCGCCGGGCGCGCCCGGATGGCTCACCGACCACGAGGTCTTCGGCACCGCACTGCTGCCGGGAACCGCGCTGCTCGACCTCGTCCTCGCCGCCGGCCGCCGGGTCGGCGCTCAGAACGTCGAGGAACTGGTGCTCCGCGAGCCGTTGGTGATCCCGGCGCAGGGCGGCGTCCGCCTCCAGATCCGGGTCGGGCCCTCGGACGACCGGGACCGTCGCGCGGTCACCGTCTACGCCCAGCCCGAGGACGGCGACGCCGACGACTGGACCACCCACGCCGAGGGCACGCTCACCCCGGTCACCACCCCTGAACCCGACCTCGACCTGGTCACCTGGCCTCCGAACGGCGCCGTCGACATCCCGCTCGACGGGTTGTACGAGGGACTCGCGGACGCTGGTCTGGCCTACGGCCCGGCGTTCCAGGGCCTGCGTCGGGTCTGGCGGGACGGTACGGCGGTGTTCGCGGAGGTCGCGGTCGACCAGCCGACCGACGGTTTCGGCGTGCATCCGGCGCTCTTCGACGCGGCGCTGCACGCCATCGGCGTGGGCGAGCTGATCCCGGGCGGGGACGTCCAGTTGCCGTTCGCCTTCACCGGCGTACGGGTCACCGGAACGGCCACTGGTGAACTACGCGTCCGCCTCTCCCGCGGCAAGGGCACCGACACGGTGCGACTGCTGCTCGCGGACGGAGCCGGGCTCCCGATCGCCGAGGTGGAGGCGCTCCAACTCCGGCCGGTTTCGGCGGGGCAGGTGTCGCGTGGTGCGGCGGACCGGTTGTTGTTCGGTGTGGAGTGGGTGCCGGAGGAGGGGGTGGCTGCGGCGGTCGAGGCTCCGGTGGTGATCAAGCTTGGTGACGTGTTGCCGGCTCCGGTGTCTGTGGTGTTGGTGGATGCGTCGGTTCCGGGTTCGGCTCGGGATCGGTCGGTGGCTCTGCTGGGGTTGCTTCAGGGGTGGCTCGCCGATCCCGCCTGGGCCGGTTCCCGGCTGGTGGTGCGGACGTTCGGTGCGGTGGGTGAGGAGGTCACGGATCCGGACGGTGCGGCGTTGTGGGGTCTGGTGCGGTCGGCGCAGTCGGAGCATCCGGATCGTATTCATCTGCTGGACGCGTCGGAGGATGTGTGGTGTCCGGTGCCGCAGGCGGTGTTGCGGGACGGGGTGGTGAGGGTTCCGCGTCTGGTCCGGGTGAGGTCTGCGGGGGT
>NZ_JAGMUE010000262.1:0-739 GCF_019049165.1 Streptomyces sp. AC627_RSS907 | reverse complement strand
GGGGTCGGCGGCGTGGTAGCCCAGCGCGGCGGCCATCCCGGCTCGTTTCCAGTTCAGCCGGTGCCGCAGAGTAGGGGTGCGGCCGCGGGGTGCGTAGGTGCGGCGCACCTCGGGCAGCAGCGATACGCCTGATTCGTCGAGGAACACGATCCAGGCACGTTTCTTCACCGCCCCTTTTTGATGCGCGGCCACTCGTGGGCGACCCATCGGGCGATCTCACACTCGTCCCGCTCGACGGCCTGGCGCCTGGGCCGCTGCAGACTCCAGCCCAGCCGCCCGGTCAGCAGGCGCCATACCGAGGCCCGGGCCAGCGTCACCCCGGTCACCCGCTCAACCACCACGCCGACCCGTTCCAGCGTCCACAGGTCCGCCTCGAACCCGTGCGCCTGAGCGCCCTGCTCCAGCGCAGTTCGTACCTGCTCGACCTGGGCGTCGTCCAGCTTGGGCGGCCGACCGGTGGCCGGGCGCCGCCGCAATGCCTGAGTCCCGCCCTGCTCCCACAGGCGTTTCCACCGGCGCACACTCTCGGGGTGCATCCCCACTGCCCGGGCAACCTCGGATGAAGGGCGTCTCTGCTCGAACAGCTCGGCCGCGCGCATGCGACGGGCCTCGGCCAACTGCGGCCGCGTCAGCGGTAGAACGGAGACATCAGCAACAGCATCCTGCGGCTTGGAAGACACGCCATCATGCTCACACCACCGAAGCCCCAACCACCACAGAACTAACGAAAAACTCAGTA
>NZ_JAGMUE010000261.1:0-585 GCF_019049165.1 Streptomyces sp. AC627_RSS907 | reverse complement strand
GGCGATCTCCACCGCGTCCTGCGTCGCGGACCGGGGCGCCCCGTTGCGGTACTCGTCGGTCAGGACCGCGACGGCCCGCTCCGCCCGTTCCAACTCCTGGCGGCGCCGGCCGAGCAGCGTGCCCAGCGCGGCGTCGGGCGGCACGGCGACCCAGCGCTCCGCGCGCCCGGCGGACCGGGCCGCGAGCCCCTGCCGCTCCAGGCGGCGCAGCGCCCGCTCGACATCCTCCTCCGAGCGGAACAACCGGAGGGCGAGTTCGGGAACCTCGGCGGCGCCGAGCGCCACCAGGGTCCGGTACGTCGACTCCTGCCCTTCGTCCAGCCCCAGTGCACTCAGCATGCCGCGCCCTCCAGAGAGTCGGTTAGCGAAAGCCGGTGGGCGAGAAGCGGGCCAACGACGGACGCGACGGGAATACGCCGCGGCGTGAACCCGCCCCGCGGGCACACATCCTCGCACTGGCAAGCGCGTTCCTGCCCAGTCGATCGGCGGGGGTCAACCCCACGGTGACCGGGGCTCCCGCCTCGCACGGGGTGTGGAGACGTTCTGGTCTTCCGGTCCACGTGCGTCGTGTGCGGTGGAGAATAT
>NZ_JAGMUE010000260.1:0-556 GCF_019049165.1 Streptomyces sp. AC627_RSS907 | reverse complement strand
TAGGCAGCGTGCCGCTGCCCTCGCGGCCGGCGGGGCCGGTGAGCTTCACGTAACCGTTCGCGGCGAGCGTCTTGGCGGCGGGGCGGCGGGCGAGGACGACCAGCGGCGAGTAGAAGGGGCGCAGCGGCGAGCCCTGCACGCGGTGCGCGCGGCCCAGCGCGTCGGCGGGCGCGGCGCTGCCGGGGAAGGCGAAGTCCGCGCCCTTGAGGTCCATGTCCTTCATGTCCCAGGACCCCGAGGACTCGGTCTCCACGGCGAAGCCCTGGTCGGCGAGGGCGTCGAGCACCTCGGGATCGTTGAGGAAATCGGCCTTCTCCGACCCGATGACGCCGCGTACCGTCGTCGTGCCGCTCGCCTCGGAGTCGTCCCGGCCCAGGACGACCGCCGTGATGACGCCGCCGATGAGGGCGAACGCCAACACGATGCCGAGGATGCGTTTCACACGCCTCACTCCCCCCGTGGCACCGCCGTGGTGGCGGTGCGTGTGTCAGGGGTGCAGCATCGCTCCGGAAACCCACATTCCGGGCGGCGTCCGGTGAATGGGGGGTGAAGGCGG
>NZ_JAGMUE010000027.1:30413-156842 GCF_019049165.1 Streptomyces sp. AC627_RSS907 | reverse complement strand
CGCCGGACGTGGTCGCGGAGCCTGCTCGCTTCCGCCGGTCTTCATCCAACCGTGACCTTTCCGGGTACCCGCCCCGGCGACGCCGCCGGTGTTCGGCCGGCCGGTCGCGGCATGCCCGACCTGGGCCTTCTCCGTCCCCGCCGCCGCGAGGCGGGGGTGGCCGCCCGCGCCGCGCACCCATGAATTCCTGTCCGAATCATTGACGCGCCCCTGGGCCCTCCGTACCTTGTGCCAGCAAGCGCTTACTTGAAACGATTCATGAGGCGGACGCAACGTCGCGGGGAGGCTCGTATGCAGCAGGGCGGGAATGTGGAGAGGCGGACGATCCTCAAAGCGACGGGGGCCTCGCTGGCCGTCGCGGGGCTGGGGGCGACCGCCACCGCGTGCGGCGGTGGCAGCGGCTCGGGAGACGGAACGGTGACGATCCGTTATTCCTGGTGGGGTGCCGAGGACCGGGCCGAGCGCATCAACAAGACCATCGCGCTCTTCGAGAAGAAGTACCCGAAGATCAAGGTCAAGACCGACTTCCAGCAGTACACCGACTTCTGGAAGAAGTTCAACACGCAGGCCTCCGGCGGAAATCCGCCGGACGTCTTCCAGAATGCCATCGGATTTCTCCGCAAATACGACGCGAAGAATGTCCTGCTCGACCTGAGCGAGCAGGTCAAGGCGGGCAACCTCTCCATGGAGGGCTTCCGGGCCGGCCTGGACAAGTTCGGCGAGATCGACGGCAAGCTCCTCGGCGTGCCCGTCGGTTCGAACTCGATGGCCCTGGTCATCGACAAGCCCGTCTACACCCGGGCCGGAGTCAAGCCCGAACAGGGCTGGACCTGGGACGACTTCGACGAGGCGATGACGAAGATCCGCGACAGGACGGGCCGGGCCGGGGACAGCGGCATGTACGGCGTCATGTACCTCTACGACCTGTACCTGCGCCAGAACGGCAAGGCCTTCTTCACCGAGGACGGACTGGGCTTCACCGAGGCGGACCTGACCCAGTGGTGGACCAAGGCGGAGAAGGGCGTGAAGTCCGGTCTCTTCGCCGACCCGAAGAAGGTCGTCCAGGTCAAGCCCAAGTCGGCGGTCGCCGCGGAGCTCGCGGGCAGCGAGTTCACCTGGGACAACTTCACCGTCCGCTACACGTCGGAGGGCAAGAGCGAGTACGGTCTCGCGCCCATCCCCACCACGGACGGCAAGCAGACCGGCCAGTACCTCGGCTCCCTGATGCTCAGCGCCTCCAAGCGCACCCAGCACCCCAAGGAAGTCGCCCAGTTCATCGACTTCATGGTCCACGACCCCGAGGTCGCCAAGATCATGGGCTACGACCGCGGTGTCCCCACCACCCAGGTGCAGTACGACGCGTACCAGCCGACCGACCCGGTCAACAAGACGATCGCCGCCTACGAGGAGTCCCTCGTGAAGGCGGGCGTCCTGCAGCCCATCACCCCGCACCCCAACGGCGCCGACATCTGCGAGGCCGCGTTCCTGCGCATCGCCGAGGAGATGGCGCTGGGCAAGCGGTCCGTGGACGACGCGGTGGAGCAGTTCTTCAACGAGTCGAAGACGGCTCTCGCCGGCTGATGGGAAGCGCCGTGACACACGCCCCCGCGCTCGAGGGCCCGGCCCGGGAATCCGAGCCGCGGCACGGTCCGGTGAAGTCCCCGAGCCCCGCCGCCCTGAAGCGGCGGCGGCGCCGGGACAACCTGGCCGGCTACCTCTTCATGTCCCCCTGGATCGCCGGTTTCCTGCTGCTCACAGCGGGACCGATGGTCGCCTCCCTCTACTTCGCGTTCACCGACTACGACCTCTTCGACTCGCCCCGGTGGATCGGCCTGGACAACTTCTCCGAGATGTTCGGCGACCCCCGCTGGCGCCACTCGGTCCAGGTCACGCTCTGGTACGTCGTCGTCGGCACGCCGATCAAGCTGATCGCCGCCCTCGGTGTCGCCCTGCTGCTGGCGCAGAAGCGACGCGGACAGGCCTTCTACCGGGCCGCCTTCTACGCGCCGTCACTGATCGGTGCGAGCGTCTCCATCGCCATCGTGTGGAAGGCGATCTTCTCGGACGACGCGGCCGTCGACCGTACCCAGCAGTTCTTCGGGATCGGCGTCGGCGGCTGGACCGGTGACCCGGACCTGATCATCTACAGCCTGGTGGCCCTCACCGTCTGGCAGTTCGGCGCCCCCATGGTCATCTTCCTGGCCGGGCTCAAGCAGGTGCCGCGCGAGCTGTACGAGGCGGCCGATGTCGACGGGGCGGGCAAGCTGCGGCAGTTCTGGAACATCACCCTGCCGATGATCTCCCCGGTCCTCTTCTTCAACGTCCTGCTGGAGACCATCCACTCCTTCCAGATCTTCAGCTCGGCGTACATCGTCGGCGGCGGTGCGGGGGGCAACGCCTGCGGTCCGGCCGACGGATCGATGGTCTACACCTGCTACCTGTACGTCCAGGGCTTCGAGAACAGCCGCATGGGCCTGGCCTCCGCCATGGCGTGGATGCTGCTCGTCGCGGTCGCCCTGGTGACGGCGGTGCTGTTCTGGTCCCAGAAACGCTGGGTGCACTACGAGGAGGGCGGCCGATGAGCGCGCAGGCCACCGACGTCACGCCGGCACCGACCACCAGGGGCGCGCTGCGGCGCAGACTCCCGGGCTCGCTCGCCTGGCACATCGGGTCGCTGGCGATCCTCGCGGTGATCCTCTACCCGGTGGTCTGGGTCATCGGCGGCTCGTTCAAGAAGAGCGAGGACATCGTCGGCAGCCTGGACCTGTTCCCGGGCGACCCGGTCGTCTCCAACTACACGAGCCTCGCCGACGGCATCGCGGACATCTCGATCTCCACCTTCTTCTTCAACTCCCTCTTCCTCGCGGTCGGCTCGGTGGTCGGGATCCTGGTGTCCTGCTCGCTCACGGCGTACGCCTTCGCGAAGATCAGGTTCGCGGGACGCAACCTGCTCTTCACGCTGATGATCGGCACGCTGCTGCTGCCGTACCACGTGCTGCTCATCCCGCAGTACGTGCTGTTCCGCAACATGGGCATGATCAACACGTACACCCCGCTGCTGCTGGGGAAGTACCTGGCCACGGAGGCGTTCTTCGTCTTCCTGATGGTGCAGTTCATGCGCAACCTGCCCAGGGAGCTGGACGAGGCGGCCCGCCTGGACGGCTGCGGGCACTTCCGCATCTACTGGTCGATCGTGCTCCCGCTGTGCCGTCCGGCGCTGATCACCAGCGCGATCTTCACCTTCATCAACTCCTGGAACGACTTCATGGGCCCGCTGATCTACCTCAACGAGCCCGGCAAGTACACCGTCTCCCTCGGCCTGAAGATGTTCGTGGACCAGGAAGGTCTGGCCAACTACGGCGGCATGATCGCCATGTCGCTCGTCGCCCTGCTGCCCGTCCTCGCCTTCTTCCTGGCCTTCCAGCGCTACCTGATCGACGGCATGGCGACGTCCGGTCTGAAGGGCTGAGGTGAGCCGACCATGACCGAGGCACGCGTGAAGGCCCGTACGGAACGGGGCGAGTCACGGCTGGCCGAGGGCTTCGCCCTGTTCGCCGAGTGCCTGCTCACGGGAGTCTGGATCGCGGTGGCCTCCCTGCCGCTGGTCACCTACCCCGCCGCGTTCGCGGCCGGCGCGCGGCACCTCGGGCGCCGGCTCGCCCACGAGCGGGGCGGCTGGCGGGAGTTCGCGGCCGACTTCCGGGCGGCGCTGCGCCGCGGGTGGCTCGTCGGGGTCGCCGGGTGGGCCGCCCTGGCCGCGGTCTGGGTCGACGTCCAGGCCGTGCGCGCCGGTCTGCCGGGCGGCCCGTTCGTGGGTGCCGTCGGGGTGTCCGCCCTGATCGGGGCGGCCGTGGCCGGGCTGCGCGCCGCGGCGGTCTGGCGGCCCGGCGCCTCCTGGCGCTCGCTGCTGGCGCAGGCGGGCCGCCGGACCGTGCTCGACCCGGCCGGCTCCTTCCTCATCGTCGGCGGGCTGGCCCTGGTGGTCTGCTCCGCATGGTTCAGCGCACCGCTGGGGGTCGCCGTCCTGGGCGCCGTCGCGGCGGCGGCGGTCGCCGTGGAGGAGCGCCACCGGCGCCGCTGACGGCGGTGCCTCACCCACCAGGGCCGGCGCCCCGGCGCCGGCGCCCTCTCTGTCATGCCCTTGACACTCCCTTCCCTTGTGCCACGCCCGTGACGCCCCACGCCCGTGACGCCCCACGCCCGTGACGCCCCCAAGCCTTGGACATCCCACGTCCTTGACGCCCCATGCCCTTGACCCCCTGCATCCGCGCATCCGCACGGAACGGAAAGGAAGGCCATGTCCCCCATCCCCCGCAGGTCCCTCCTCAAGGCGGCCGCCGTCGCCGGAGCCGCCGCCCAGTTCAGCTGGGCGCTGGGCGCGAAGAACGCGCAGGCCGCGCCCGCGGCCAAGGACGGTGACGCCGACCCCGTCACGCTGAACTGGCTGGAGGACGGCGGCCTGGGCGCCGCCCCCGGCTCCACCGTCGGCGTCCCCTGGCCCAAGGGCACCTACCGGGAGGACCAGGCGTTCGCCGTCACGGACGCCGACGGCAAGGCCGTGCCCGTGCAGTCCTGGCCGCTCGCGTACTGGCCGGACGGCTCCCTGAAGTGGACCGCGCACGCCGTCGGCGAGGGCAACGGCGAGCTCACCCTGGCCGCCGGCACCCCCGCCGCGCCCGCCGAGAAGGTCACCGTCGACCGGCGCGGCGGCGCCATCGACATATCGACCGGTGTCATCACCGCCAGGATCGGCACGTCCGGCGCCACAGTGGTCAAGTCGGTCACCAGAGGATCCACCGAGATCGCCAGGAACGGCCATCTCGTGCTGCTGCGCCAGCCCGAGATCGAGGACGGCGACCAGGGCACGGTCAAGTGCGAGCGCTTCGACGGCGCCATCGACGAGGTGAAGGTCGAGCAGGAGGGCCCGGTACGCGCCGTCGTCCGCATCGACGGCAAGCACCGCAAGGGCGCACGGAGCTGGCTGCCGTTCTCCCTCCGCCTCTACTTCTACGCGGGAGCCGACTCCTTCCGCATGGTGCACACCATCACGTTCGACGGGAAGCAGGAGCCCGGCAAGGCGAGCGGCGACTTCATCCGCGGCCTCGGCGTCCGCTTCACCGTGCCCATGCGCGACGCGTCCTACGACCGTCACATCCGCGTCGGGGGCGAGGGCACCGGACTGCTGCGCGAGGCCGTCAAGGGCATCACCGGCCTGCGCCGGGACCCCGGGGCGGCCGTGCAGGCGGCGCAGTTCGCCGGCGAGAAGCTGCCCGACCCGTCCACCTGGGACCAGCGGGTCACCACCCGCCTGAAGTACATCCCCGAGTGGGGCGACTACACCCTCTCCCAGCTCTCCGCCGACGGCTTCACCCTGCGCAAGCGCACCAGGAAGGGCCACGGCTGGATCGGCGCCGGCGGCGGCCGGCGCGCCTCCGGCTTCGGCTACGTCGGCGGGGTGAGCGGCGGCCTCTCCTTCGGCCTGCGCGACTTCTGGGAGAAGTACCCCGCCCAGCTCGACATCCGCGACGCCCACACCGACGAGGCCGAGGTCACCCTCTGGCTCTGGTCACCCGAGGCTCAGCCCATGGACCTGCGCTTCTACCACGACGGCATGGGCCAGGACACGTTCCCCGAGCAGATCGAGGGCCTCAACATCACCTACGAGGACTACGAGCCCGGCTTCGGCACCCCCTACGGCATCGCACGCACCTCGGAACTGCTGTTCTGGGCCAACGCGGCCACCCCGAGCGCCGAGCGACTCGCCGAGCAGGTCGAGGCCGTACGCGTACTGCCCCAGCTGGCCGCCCCGCCGAAGCAGCTCATCAAGGCCAGGGTCTTCGGCCCCGGCCTCTACTCCGAACCCGACCGCTCCACGCCCGCCAAGGCCAGGATCGAGGACCACCTCGACTTCCTCTTCACCTACTACAAGGACCAGGTGGAGACGCGCCGCTGGTACGGCTTCTGGGACTACGGCGACATCATGCACACCTACGACACCGCCCGGCACCAGTGGCGCTACGACATCGGAGGCTACGCCTGGGACAACTCCGAACTCTCCCCGGACCTCTGGCTCTGGTACGCCTACCTGCGCTCCGGCCGTGCCGACATCTTCCGCTTCGCCGAGGCCATGACCCGGCACACCGGTGAGGTCGACGTCTACCACCTGGGCGAATGGGCCGGCCTCGGCACCCGGCACGGCGTCCAGCACTACGCCGACAGCGCCAAGCAGCAGCGCATCGCCAACACCACCTACCGCCGCTTCTACTACTTCCTCACCGCCGACGAACGCGTCGGCGACCTCATGCACGCCAACGTCGACTCCGACGAGACCTTCCTCGTCCTCGACCCCATCCGCAAGATCCGCACCGAGCCCTACACCCCCGACCGCAACGCCCTGTCGGTCGGCTTCGGCACCGACTGGAGCGGCCTGGTCTCGGCGTGGCTGACCGAGTGGGAGCGCAAGGGCCCCAAGTGGGAGAAGGCCCGGGCCCGTGTGCTGTCCACGATGGAGACCATCGCCGCCCAGCCCAACGGCTTCGTCCAGGGCAGCGGCCTGTACGACCTGGACACCGGGAGGTTCGCCGTCGCCGACGCCCCGAAGGTCGAGGTCTCCCACCTGTCGGCCGTCTTCGGCCTGAACGAACTGTGCGCCGAACTCATCGACCTTGTCGACATGCCGGAGTTCAACGAGGCGTACTACGACTACTGCCGCTACTTCAACGCCACCAAGGCCGAACAGGCGGCCCGCTACGGCAGCAACTTCGGCAGCCTGATCCTCTTCCAGGGCCACTCGCGCCTCGACGCCTACGCGGCCGTACGGACCGGCGACGAGAAGCTCGCCAGGCGCGCGTGGGAGAAGTTCTACACCTCCGACGGCTACAAGGAGTCCGCGCCCTGGAAGACCGAGAAGCTCAGCGGCCCCGTCACACTCGTGCCGGGCAGCGAGGCGAGCTGGGTGTCCACCAACGACACCGCCCTCTACGGCCTCGCCGCCATCGAGAACCTGGCACTCCTGGGGGACAGGATGCCGTAGCCGGCACGTGACGGGCGCGGACGGGGCACACTCCTCAGGTGGACTGGAACCATTACCGATTCCTCAGCCGGTGGACCCTGCCCGCGCCCGCCCCGGACGTCTACCGCTCGCTGGAGCGGATCGAGGACTACCCCCGCTGGTGGCCCCAGGTGCGCGAGGTCACCCGGCTCGACGACACCAGCGGACTCGTCCGGTTCCGCTCGCTCCTCCCGTACGACCTGACCGCCACGCTGCGCGAGGGACGGCGCGACCCGGCGGCAGGGGTGCTGGAGGTCGCGCTGAGCGGGGACATGGAGGGCTGGGCACGCTGGACGATCATCCCGAGCGGCACCGGCGCCCTCGTCCGCTACGACCAGGAGGTCGTCGTACGCAAGCCGCTGCTGCGCCGGCTCGCGGTGCCGGGGCGGCCCCTGTTCCGGGCCAACCACCGGCTGATGATGCGGGCGGGGCGGCGCGGGCTGGCCGCGCATCTGCGAGCGGTTTGATGGAAGCGCGCGAAGGCCTGTATTGTTCAGTGCGTTCCCGGGCGATTAGCTCAGTGGGAGAGCGCTTCGTTCACACCGAAGAGGTCACTGGTTCGAACCCAGTATCGCCCACGCTCGTGACAGCGACGTGGTCCGCAGAAGGCGCGGGCCACGTCGCTTTCTGCATTTCCGCGGGGCCTCGCCGCGCGGAGTGAGGACTCCGGCGGCCGCGCCCCCGTCCCGGCGCTGCCGGGGCCGCAACGCGGGAGTCACGCCGCCGCCGGCAGGTTCGGCCGCAGGGGCCAGGCCGGGTCCACCGATTCCTCCGCCCCGTTGAGCGCGAACCACTCCTGCAGCCCCCGTGCCTGCCCCGCGTGCCACACCGCCTGGAGCGTGTGCAGTTCGGCGGGGGAGAGGCGCTCCAGCCGCCCCGCGAAGCGGCGCCCCACCGCCCGTACGACCTCCAGCGCGGCCTGCGCGTCGGCCGCCGCGTCGTGCGCGCCCTCCAGTTCGACCCCGTAGTGCGCGCACAGGTCGGTGAGGGTGCGGCGACCCTTGCGGTACCGGTCGAGGTGCTTGTCGAGCACACGCGGATCGAGGACGTGCAGCGGCGCCCGCTCCAGCCAGCGGCCCAGGGACGACGCGCGGTGCCGGCGCAACTCCCGGTCCAGCAGCGTCAGGTCGAACGGCGCGTTCATCACCACGAGCGGGCGCCCGACACGGGCCTGCTCGCCGAGCGCCTCGGCCACCTCCCACATCACCGGCGCCGGCCAGCGGCCGAGGCGCTGCAGATGCTCCTCCGTCAGCCCGTGCACCGCCGTCGCCTCCTCCGGCACCGGCACGCCCGGATTCACCAGCCACCGGGTCACCCGCGGCCTGAGCCCCGCGGCGTCCTGGACGACGAGGGCCGCCGACACGATCCGGTCGGTCTCGACGTCCACACCCGTCGTCTCCGTGTCGAAGGCGGCCATCGGCCCCTCGAACCAGCTCGTCACAGGGCATCAACTCCTCGATGGGTCACGGCAGCTGTCGCGCCGTCCGCTGTCCCGGTTCGGTGATACCCGGGCTGTTTGCGACGTACGCCGGAAGGAGACAACAGGAGTACGGGTCTTTGCAGTTCAGCGACCCACAGTGCGGATGCACCAGTTCTGGAAGGCTGTTGGTCATGGCCATAGCGCAGCCCGAACGGGGCGGGCTGCTGCCCGAGCGCACGGCGCCCTCACGCGGCTCTCTCGCCACCACCGCCTGCATGGAGACCCTGCAGGTCGGGTATCTCCACGCGGTCGCCGCGGCGGCGGGCTGCTCCCTCTCCCAGCCCTTCCCGGACAACGGCATCGACTGGCACCTCAGCCACAGCGCCCCCGGGCACACCGTCGACGACGAGGTGACCATCAAGGTGCAGCTCAAGGCGACGTACCAGGTCCCGCCGAGCCCACCGGGCCGCTTCTTCTCCTTCACGCTCGACAACGACCACCTGGCGAAGCTCGCCCGCACCCCCGTGTCGGTGCACAAGATCCTGGTCGTGATGATCGTGCCCCGGTCCCGGGACCAGTGGCTGCGCGCCGGCCACGACCGGCTCGACCTCAGGCACTGCTGCTACTGGACCAACCTCGCCGGACATCCGGTCACCGGCCGGCGGCGCACCACCGTGCGGATACCGACCGCGCGGATCTTCGACGACCGTGCGCTGTGCGAGATCATGACGCGGGTCGGGACGGGAGGGAAACCATGACGCACCGCCCGGCCGGCGAGTCCCCGCGCCCGGTCCGCCCGCACGCCGACCACCCGCCGGGCGGCACCGGCACCGGCGCCGACGGCGCGCCGCCCGACCCCGGCGCCGTCGACCCGGCCGTGCTGACCGCCCTGCTCCACCGGCACGGCTGGCAGCGGCGCGGCGGTGCCGCCGGACGGTACGGCCGCTGGACCCCGCCCGGCCCGGACGGCGGCACCATCAGCCTGCTGGTGCCCGTCAGCCGCGCCTTCCCCGACAGCGACGACCTGCTCGGCGAGGCACTGGCCGCCCTGTCCCGCAGTGGCACGCCCTCCGCCCGCGAGATCCTCGTCTCCCTGGCCGTACCGAGCGACGAGATCCGCTGGGGACGCGACATACCGACGGGGCCCGGCGACACCGCGTCCTGGACCGCGGAGGAGCAGCTGCGCTCCGCCGCCCGCCGGATGCTGCTCGCCGGAGCGCTCGCCACGCGCGCGCGGGCCGGCTACTACGGCGCCCGGCACCGGCGCGCCGCCGCCGCGGCCCTGGGGGACGTCCTGGTCGGCCCCGCCCCCGGTGGCCGCCACCTCACCGCGTTCGTGCCCGTCACCACCTGCCGCCCTCTCGCCGTACGCCTCCACCAGGCCCTGTTCGCCGCTCGCGAGGCCGTCGACTACCGGCGGGCCACCGGCGGCATGGACGCCTTCGACGCGGCCGTCGCGGCGGGCGTCAGCCACGAGCTCACCGAGGCGCTCGTCGCCCTGGTCCGGGGCACGGAGGGCGCCCGCGTCGGCGTCGACTGGGCGCCGGCCGCCGGTGTCCCCGAGGGCTGCGCCGCCCTCGCCGAACCCGTCGAGTTCTCGCCCGGCGACCTGCCCGCCCTGCGCGAGGCCGCCACCCGCTACCTGCGCGCGGAGCCCTCCGTGCCGGTGCGGCTCACCGGCACCGTGGTCCGCATGCGCCGGACCGGGCCGCGCGGCGCGGGCAGCGTACGGCTGCGGGTGCTGGCCGGGGCCGAGGTGCCGCACGTGCGGATCGCCCTGGACGAGGAGGCCTACCGGATCGCCGGGCACGCGCACCTCGTCGGGCTGCCGGTCAGGGTGCTCGGGCGGCTGGAGAGCCGGGGCGGGTTCCGCAGGCTCACCGGCGCCTGCGAGATCACCCCCGTACAGGTCGACGACGCGGAGCGGGACCGGCTGCTGAAGGCGGTCCAGGAGCACGTGGAGGTGGCGGCCTTCCTCGAGGAGGCCTGCGGAGGGGACTGCGGGGACTGAGCACGGGACCGGCCGCGAGGCCGGCCGCCGGGAATCATTTCGCGGTGGGCGGGCCCGGGTCGGTACGATCGCCCTCATGCGTGCGCTCCGGTATGGCGCCGCGGCCCCACCTTCAGTCAGGAGAGACCGGTGTCAGACGTCCGTGTGATCATCCAGCGGGATTCCGAGCGGGAAGAACGCGTGGTGACGACGGGCACCACGGCCGCCGAGCTCTTCGCCGGCGAGCGCTCGATCGTCGCGGCGCGCGTGGCCGGTGAGCTCAGGGACCTCGCCTACGAGGTCAAGGACGGCGAGACCGTCGAAGGCGTCGAGATCTCCTCCGAGGACGGTCTGAACATCCTGCGCCACTCCACCGCGCACGTCATGGCGCAGGCCGTGCAGGAGCTGTTCCCCGAGGCCAAGCTGGGTATCGGCCCGCCCGTCAAGGACGGCTTCTACTACGACTTCGACGTCGAGAAGCCCTTCCACCCCGATGACCTCAAGGCCATCGAGAAGAAGATGCAGGAGATCCAGAAACGCGGGCAGCGCTTCTCGCGCCGCGTCGTCACCGACGACGAGGCCCGCGAGGAGCTCGCCGACGAGCCGTACAAGCTGGAGCTGATCGGCCTCAAGGGCTCGGCCTCCCACGACGACGGCGCGGACGTCGAGGTCGGCGCCGGGGAGCTGACGATCTACGACAACCTGGACGCCAAGACCGGCGAGCTGTGCTGGAAGGACCTCTGCCGCGGTCCCCACCTGCCCACCACCCGGAACATCCCGGCGTTCAAGCTCATGCGCAACGCCGCCGCCTACTGGCGCGGCAGCGAGAAGAACCCGATGCTCCAGCGCATCTACGGCACCGCCTGGCCGACCAAGGACGAGCTGAAGGCGCACCTGGAGTTCCTCGCCGAGGCCGAGAAGCGCGACCACCGCAAGCTCGGCAGCGAGCTGGACCTCTTCTCCATCCCGGAGCAGATCGGCTCCGGCCTCGCCGTCTTCCACCCCAAGGGCGGCATCGTCCGCCGGGTCATGGAGGACTACTCGCGGCGCCGCCACGAGGAGGAGGGCTACGAGTTCGTCTATACCCCGCACGCGACGAAGGGGAAGCTCTTCGAGACCTCGGGCCACCTGGACTGGTACGCCGACGGCATGTACCCGCCCATGCAGCTCGACGAGGGCGTGGACTACTACCTCAAGCCCATGAACTGCCCGATGCACAACCTGATCTTCGACGCACGCGGGCGTTCCTACCGTGAACTGCCGCTGCGCCTGTTCGAGTTCGGCACCGTGTACCGGTACGAGAAGTCGGGCGTCGTGCACGGCCTGACCCGGGCCCGCGGCTTCACCCAGGACGACGCGCACATCTACTGCACCCGCGAGCAGATGTCGGAAGAGCTCGACAAGACGCTCACCTTCGTCCTGAACCTGCTGCGCGACTACGGCCTGACCGACTTCTACCTGGAGCTGTCCACCAAGGACCCGGAGAAGTTCGTCGGCTCGGACGAGGCGTGGGAAGAGGCCACCGAGACGCTGCGCCAGGTCGCCGAGAAGCAGAACCTGGAGCTCGTGGCGGACCCGGGCGGCGCCGCGTTCTACGGCCCGAAGATCTCCGTCCAGGCCAAGGACGCGATCGGCCGCACCTGGCAGATGTCGACCATCCAGCTCGACTTCAACCTGCCCGAGCGCTTCGACCTGGAGTACACGGCGGCGGACGGCACGAAGACCCGCCCGGTCATGATCCACCGCGCGTTGTTCGGCTCCATCGAGCGCTTCTTCGCGGTGCTCCTGGAGCACTACGCGGGTGCCTTCCCGGCCTGGCTCGCGCCGGTGCAGGCGATCGGCATCCCGATCGGCGACGCGCACGTCGAGTACCTGGAGAAGTTCGCCGCGGCGGCCCGCAAGCAGGGCCTGCGCGTCGAGGTCGACTCCTCCTCCGACCGGATGCAGAAGAAGATCCGCAACGCCCAGAAGCAGAAGGTGCCCTTCATGGTCATCGCGGGCGACGAGGACATGGCCAACGGCGCGGTCTCCTTCCGCTACCGCGACGGCTCCCAGGAGAACGGCATTCCCGTCGACGAGGCCATCGCGAAAATCGCGAAGGTCGTCGAGGAGCGGGTGCAGGTCTGATCGCGGGGTTCGACAGGGCGTGACGGGCCCCCGGTGATCCCGGGGGCCTTGCCCTGTCGTCGTACGCGACGCCATATGCTGCACGTATGACGAGTGAGCCGGAGCAGCAGTTGGGAGTGGGGACGCAGGACGCGTTCCAGCGCCTGTGGACGCCCCACCGGATGGCCTACATCCAGGGGGAGAACAAGCCGAGCGGCCCCGGCGCCGACGACGGCTGCCCCTTCTGCTCGATCCCGGCCAAGTCCGACGAGGACGGGCTGGTCATCCGGCGCGGCGAGCACGTGTACGCGGTGCTCAACCTCTACCCGTACAACGGCGGCCACCTGATGACCGTGCCGTACCGGCACGTCGCCGACTACACCGACCTGACCGGCGCGGAGACCGCGGAGCTCGCCGAGCTGACCAAGCAGGCGATGAGGGCGCTGCGCACCGCCTCCGGTGCCCATGGCTTCAACATCGGCATGAACCAGGGCTCGGTGGCCGGCGCGGGCATCGCCGCCCACCTCCACCAGCACATCGTGCCCCGCTGGGGCGGCGACACGAACTTCATGCCGGTCGTCGGCCACACGAAGGTGCTGCCGCAGTTGCTGGGGGACACCCGCAAGATGCTGGCGGAGGTGTGGCCGACGGGCTGACGCTCGGCTCGCGCCGCTCCATCAGCCCGTCCGAACGTGCCCGCACGCCTCCGGCCGAACCGCCGGAGGCCTACGCGTCGTACAGGTCGGCCTTCCGCGGTGCCGGATCCTGCGCGGCCGTACTGAGGAACGCCGACCGCGACCCGAACTTCTCGGTGTCCGCGCCGTTCTCCTCCAGCACCTTGATCGCCGCCGAGTGCACCACGCGCAGCACCGGTGCGGCGGCCCGCAGCGCGTCGTCCGCCATGAAGCGGTGCCGCCACGGCTGGTCCGCCCAGGCGTGCCGCAGCCCGAACGGCTCCGGCAGCCCGATCGTGCCGCCGAGCCAGTTCAGCAGCGGCGGGTACCAGGTGAGCGGGGCGCGGACGGCCAGCCGTACCACCTCGTTGGCGGTGACCAGCGGGAGCATGATCTTGCGCGTCTCCCACGGCTTGAACGACTTGGCGACCTCCTTGGAGGGAGCCTCCGGCTTGGTGGTGAACAGGGAGTTCACAGGACCCAGGGCGTGACCGGTGACCTCGATGCGCAGCGTCGAGTGGAGCACGGTGACGGTGATCAGCATGGTGATGACCAGCTGGCCGTCCCACAGCGTCCACTGGACGCCCAGGTAGTGCCGGTCGCCCGCACCGAACTGCTGCTTGTTGCAGATGTCCTGTATCGCGTGCGGCTTGACCTGGTACGCCTCGACGTCCGTGCCCTCCGGTCGGGACACCGCCTTGGCGTTCTCCCCGATCGGCGTGACGATCCAGTGCCGTATGGAGGGCGTCGTGAAGCCGCCGGTGTTCAACGGGCCGCGCTCCAGCATGCGCAGCTGGTCGTGGATGGACCGGATGACGTCCCAGCTGCGGAAGGGGTGGATCTCCCGGGTGGGGTCGGCCGGCACCAGCTCCTCGGCGAGCTGCCAGCTGCCCCAGCGTGTGCCCATGCCGAGTATGCCCTTGGGGCCGGCGTAGAAGACGGAGTTGGACTGCTGCTCGGCGCCGAGCTTGGCCAGGGACTGGCGCAACTGCTCGGCCGCGGTCTCGCCCGGGTTGCTGGGCACCGCCTCCGGCACCTTGGCACCGACGCCGCTGCCCGACAGGAGGCCGTCCCAGCGCTCCCGCAGGTCCTTCGCCGTGCTCTCGCAGATCCGCTTGGCCCAGAACCAGCCGATGACGGGCATCACGACCGCGGCGCGCGCGTACCAGGCCCAGAAGCCGGAGAAGGGCATCTTGACGAGGAACAGCGCGGCCAGCGCGGCGATGGCCACGAGTACGGCGGTGCCCAGCGCGCCGGCCTGCTTGTTCTCCGCCTTGGCGACGGTGGTGCGGATCTGGAAGCCGAGCAGCCAGACGAGCATGCCGGGCAGGAACAGCAGGCCGCACAGCACGATCACCGTGGACAGCCGGGCGTCGCGCGCCTTGCGGATGCCGTTGGCCGCCAGGCAGTGCTCGACGACCACCTGGGGCTCGGCTCCGAAGGACTGGATGAGGGGCTTGCGGCCGCTGCCCAGCATGCGGTCGGCGACCGCGCGGGAGAAGGCCTCACCGAGGTTGGGACGGAAGATCGTGGCCCAGGAGCGGCCCGCGTTGACGGTCGTCTGGTGCCACTCGTTGTCGGCCTTCTTGATCTCCTCCATCGAGTTGTCCCGGTAGGCGGCAGAGGCCAGCGCGAAGGTGGCCGTCTGCCCCCCGTCGTCCGTACGCGGCACCTGCGGTCCGAAGAAGTCCGCGTAACCGCCGTCAACGGTCATTCCCGCCCCCGATCGCCACCACTGTCGCTCCTGCGGCCTTCCCGACTTGCCTGCCCCGCACACCTGTTGATCAGGTCATCAGCGTATCCGCCGGGACCGGCATGCGTCACCGGACGCCCAAAGGCGCCTGTGCGCGCGCGGGTTGCCCGCGAGGCGCGCCGTCGCGCGCCGGGGGTGCGCGACGGCGCGGGCGGTGCCGCGCCGGGGGTCGCGAGGCGCCGTCAGGACGCCGTCCGCACCTCCTCGCGCAGCCGTTCGGCGATCTGCCCGGGCATCGGTTCGTGCCGTGCGTACCGGCGGGCGAAGCGTGCGGTGCCGTGCGAGAGGGAGCGCAGGTCCACCGCGTACCGGCCGATCTCGATCTCGGGCACCTCGGCCCGGACCAGGGTCCGCCCGGCGTTCGTCTGCTCGGTGCCGAGGACCCTGCCGCGCCGTCCGGACAGGTCGCTCATCACGGCGCCCACGTAGTCGTCACCGACCAGGACGCTCACCTCGGCCACCGGCTCCAGCAGGTGGATCCTCGCCTCGGCCGCGGCCTCCCGCAGGGCCAGGGCGCCGGCTGTCTGGAAGGCGGCGTCGGAGGAGTCCACCGAGTGCGCCTTGCCGTCGAGCAGTGTGACGCGGACGTCGATCAGCGGATGGCCCGAGGCGACGCCCTTGGCGGCCTGTGCGCGGACGCCCTTCTCGACCGACGGGATGAACTGCCGGGGCACCGCGCCCCCGACGACCTTGTCCACGAACTCGATGCCCGAGCCGCCCGGAAGCGGCTCGACCTCGATCTCGCAGATGGCGTACTGCCCGTGCCCGCCGGACTGCTTGACGTGCCGTCCGCGCCCGGTCGCCCGGTTCCCGAACGTCTCCCGCAGGGAGACCCGGTGGGGTACGACGTCGACCTGGACGCCGTAGCGGCCCCGCAGCCGCTCCAGCGCGACATCGGCGTGGGCCTCGCCCAGACACCACAGGACCACCTGGTGCGTGTCCTGGTTCTGCTCCAGGCGCAACGTCGGATCCTCGGCGACCAGCCGGGCCAGCCCTTGGGAGAGCTTGTCCTCGTCGGGTTTGCTGTGCGCCTCGATGGCGACCGGCAGCAGGGGGTCGGGCATCTCCCACGGGGCCATGAGCAGGGGGTCGTCCTTGGCCGAGAGCGTGTCCCCGGTCTCCGCGCGGCTGAGCTTGGCCACGCACGCCAGGTCGCCCGCGATCACGTGCGGGACCGGCCGCTGCTGCTTGCCGAACGGTGTCGACAGGGCGCCGATCCGTTCGTCCGCCTCGTGGA
This sequence comes from Streptomyces sp. AC627_RSS907, assembly GCF_019049165.1. NCBI lineage: Bacteria > Bacillati > Actinomycetota > Actinomycetes > Kitasatosporales > Streptomycetaceae > Streptomyces > Streptomyces sp. AC627_RSS907. The sequence goes on along the minus strand of NZ_JAGMUE010000027.1, from coordinate 140,611 downwards.
GGGCACGGCCCTCGTGGCCCCGGTCGGCCAGCCCGTGTCCGGAGACGCGCACCGTCTGGTCGGCGCGCAGGGTGCCGGAGAAGACGCGGACCAGGGAGATCCGGCCGACGTACGGGTCGGAGGACGTCTTGACGACCTCAGCGACCAGCGACTCGTCCGGATCGCACATCCGCAGTTCGCGCGCGACGCCCTCGGGCGTGGTGACCCGGGGCGCCTCCCGCTCCAGGGGCGTGGGGAAGCCGCGGGTGATCAGCTCCAGCAGTTCGACCGTGCCCAGGCCCTGCCGGGCGCCGTCGGCGGCGGGGGCGGCGGCCAGGACGGGGAAGAACACGCCGCGTGCCACGGCCCGCTCCAGGTCCTCGACGAGCGTCTCGAGGCCGACCGGTTCGCCGCCCAGGTACCGCTCCATGAGGGACTCGTCCTCGCTCTCCGAGATGATCCCCTCGATCAGCATGCCGCGGGCCTCGTCGAGCTGTGGCAGATGCTCCTCGCCCGGCTCCGACTCCACGCGCTCGCCCGAGGCGTAGTCGAACAGCTTCCGCGTCAGCAGCCCGACGAGCCCCGTCACGGGTGCGTGCCCGTCGGGGGCCTGCGGCCCGCGCAACGGCAGGTAGAGCGGCAGTACGGCGTCGGGGTCGTCCCCGCCGAAGGCGTCCGCGCAGATCCGCGTCATCTCCTCGAAGTCCGCGCGGGGGGATTCCAGGTGCGTGATCACGATGGCGCGGGGCATGCCGACGGCGGCGCACTCCTCCCACACCGCGCGGGTCGCCCCGTCCACCCCGTCGGCGGCCGAGACGACGAAGAGGGCCGCGTCCGCCGCGCGCAGACCGGCCCGCAGCTCACCGACGAAGTCGGCGTACCCGGGCGTGTCCAGGAGGTTGATCTTGATGCCGTCCCATTCGACCGGCACCAGGGAGAGCTGCACGGAGCGGTGCTGCCGGTGCTCCATCTCGTCGTAGTCCGAGACGCAGCCGCCGTCCTCCACGCGGCCCGCCCGGTTCACCGCTCCCGCCGTCAGGGCGAGAGCTTCCACCAATGTCGTCTTGCCCGCCCCGGAGTGGCCGACCAGCACCACGTTCCGTACGGACGCGGGGTGGTCGGCCGCCGTCGCCCTTCCGGCGGCTCCGGGGTGGGTGTGTGACTTGTCGCCCATGTCCTTGCCTCCCGTACACGGTGAGGTCACTGTGGGCGCGGACACGCGGGACCGCGTGCACTGGCGGCTCCGGCGACGCCCGCGGTCCTTCGAGCTTTCCACTCCCCACACGCCGCGTCCATACGACGGGCCCGGTCCCGCCGCCCACCGGCCGTCCACCAGGGGGCGGGGTGCCCGGCCGTCACCCACCCGCGCGCGTGACTACGATGGGCCAGCCGGTGGCCAGCAAGGGCCGCGCGGCCACACCGACCGTCGGGAAGGCCATGCTGAACAAGTACGCGCGTGCATTTTTTACGCGTGTCCTCACACCGTTCGCCGCGTTTCTCATCCGCCGCGGGGTCAGCCCCGACACGGTCACGCTCCTCGGCACCGCCGGTGTCGTCGCGGGTGCGCTGGTCTTCTACCCCATGGGTGAGTTCTTCTGGGGCACGGTGGTGATCACACTCTTCGTCTTCTCCGACCTCGTCGACGGCAACATGGCCCGCCAGCTCGGCCGCTCCAGCCGCTGGGGCGCCTTCCTGGACTCCACGCTGGACCGGGTCGCGGACGGCGCGATCTTCGGCGGCTTCGCCCTCTGGTACGCGGGCGGCGGCGACGACAACGTGCTGTGCGCCGTGTCGATCTTCTGCCTGGCGAGCGGCCAGGTGGTGTCGTACACCAAGGCGCGCGGCGAGTCGATCGGCCTGCCGGTCGCCGTCAACGGACTGGTCGAGCGCGCCGAGCGCCTCGTCGTCTCGTTGGTCGCGGCCGGTTTCGCGGGGCTGCACAAGTTCGGCGTTCCCGGCATCCAGTACCTGCTGCCGATCGCCCTGTGGATCGTCGCCGTCGGCAGCCTCGTCACACTGGTCCAGCGCGTCGTCACGGTCCGCCGGGAGGCCGCCGAGGCGGACGCCGCCGCGCAGGAGAGCCAGGGCACCGAGGCGGCCAAGTGAGCGTTCGGGAGCGGTTGGCCGACGCCCTGTACGGCGTCGGCTGGAGCACCGTGAAGAAGCTCCCCGAGCCGGTCGCCGTACGCCTCGGCCGCACCGTCGCGGACCTCGCCTGGAAACAGCGCGGCGCGGGCGTGCGGCGGCTGGAGGGCAACTACGCGCGCGTGGTGCCGGGCGCGAGCCCGCAGCGGCTCGCCGCGCTCTCCCGCGCGGGCATGCGTTCGTACCTGCGCTACTGGATGGAGTCCTTCCGGCTCCCGGCGTGGAGCGCCGAACGCGTCGAGGCCGGCTTCGCCCCGGATGACCTGCACCACCTGACCGACGGCCTGGACGCGGGCAGGGGCGTGATCCTCGCCCTCCCGCACCTGGCCAACTGGGACCTCGCCGGCGCCTGGGTCACCACGAAACTCGGCATCCCCTTCACGACGGTCGCAGAACGGCTCAAGCCGGAGACCCTCTACGACCGCTTCGTCGCCTACCGCGAGGGCCTCGGCATGGAGGTCCTGCCGCACAGCGGCGGCACGGCGTTCGGCACGCTCGCCAGGCGGCTGCGCGACGGCGGCCTGGTCTGCCTGGTCGCCGACCGGGACCTGTCCGCCTCCGGGGTGGAGGTCGGCTTCTTCGGCGAGACCGCCCGCATGCCGGCCGGCCCCGCGCTGCTCGCCCAGCAGACCGGCGCGCTGCTGCTGCCGGTGACGCTCTGGTACGACGACTCGCCCGTCATGCGGGGCCGGGTGCATCCGCCGGTCGAGGTACCCGGGTCCGGTACGCGGGCCGAGAAGACGTCCGCCATGACACAGGCGCTGGCCGACGCCTTCGCCGCGGGGATCGCCGACCACCCGGAGGACTGGCACATGCTGCAGCGCCTGTGGCTGAAGGACCTGGATCCGGCCAGGGCCCCCGCGGCCCGGGAGCGGGGCGCCCCGTGAGGATCGGCATCGTCTGCCCGTACTCCTGGGACGTGCCGGGCGGCGTCCAGTTCCACATCCGGGACCTGGCCGAGTACTTCATCCGCCTCGGCCACGAGGTGTCCGTCCTCGCGCCCGCCGACGACGACACCCCGCTGCCCCCGTACGTCGTCTCGGCCGGCCGCGCGGTTCCGGTGCCGTACAACGGCTCGGTGGCCCGCCTGAACTTCGGCTTCCTCTCGGCGGCCCGGGTACGGCGCTGGCTGCACGACGGCGCCTTCGACGTCATCCACATCCACGAGCCGACCTCGCCCTCCCTCGGCCTGCTGACCTGCTGGGCGGCGCAGGGCCCGATCGTGGCCACCTTCCACACGTCCAACCCGCGCTCCCGCGCGATGATCGCCGCGTACGCGATCCTCCAGGCCGCCCTGGAGAAGATCAGCGCCCGCATCGCGGTGAGCGAGTACGCCCGGCGCACGCTCGTCGAGCACCTGGGCGGGGACGCGGTCGTCATCCCCAACGGTGTCGACGTCGACTTCTTCGCCGGCGCCGAGCCCAAGCCCGAGTGGCAGGGGGACACGATCGGCTTCATAGGGCGCATCGACGAGCCCCGCAAGGGCCTGCCGGTGCTCATGCGGGCCCTGCCCGCGATCCTCGCGGCCCGCCCGGGGACCCGGCTGCTGGTCGCCGGGCGCGGCGACGAGGAGGAGGCCGTGGAGAGCCTGCCGAAGGAGCTGCGCTCCCGCGTGGAGTTCCTCGGCATGATCAGCGACGAGGACAAGGCCCGCTTCCTGCGCAGCGTCGACCTGTACGTGGCGCCCAACACCGGCGGCGAGAGCTTCGGGATCGTCCTCGTCGAGGCCATGTCGGCGGGCGCCCCCGTGCTCGCCTCCGACCTGGACGCCTTCGCCCAGGTCCTGGACCAGGGGGCGGCCGGTGAGCTGTTCCCCAACGAGGACGCCGGCGCGCTGGCCGACGCGGCGGTGCGGCTGCTGGCGGACCCTGAGCGCCGGGCCGCGCTGCGGGAGCGGGGCAGCGCCCACGTACGGCGCTTCGACTGGTCCACGGTCGGCGCGGACATCCTGTCGGTCTACGAGACGGTGACGGCGGGCGCGGCGGCGGTGGCCACGGACGACCGGGCGACGGGACTGAGGGCACGATTCGGACTGGCGCGGGACTGAACGCCGGGAGCCGCTTTCCAGCCCGCCCCGGCTCTCCCGTCCGTCCGGAACCCGAGGGCGAGGCCGTTCGGGCGGATGAGGGTGCCCGGGGGCGGCAGCCCCCGGTGACGCCCACGACGAGGCACCCGAGCAGCCCGGCGGAGCGCCCCCGTAGGCTTGCGGCCCGTGACCGCAACCCTGATCTGGATCCTGGTCGTCCTCGTCGCGATCGGCCTGTACCTGAGCTGGACGGCCGGACGGCTGGACCGGCTGCACGCCCGGATCGACGCCGCCCGCGCCGCGCTCGACGCCCAGCTGCTGCGCAGGGCGTCCGTGGCCCAGGAACTGGCCACCTCGGGGGTCCTGGACCCGGCCGCCTCGATCGTCCTGTACGAGGCCGCGCACGCCGCCCGGCAGGCGGAGGAGGAGCAGCGGGAGGTCGCCGAGAGCGAGCTGAGCCAGGCCCTGCGCGCCGTGCTGGCCGATCCGCAGCAGGTGGACGCCCTCCGTGAGGCACCCGGGGGAGAGGAGGCGGCCCACGAGCTGGCCGAGGCCGTACGGCGCGTTCCGATGGCCCGGCGCTTCCACAACGACGCGGTGGGAGCCGCGCGCAGGCTGCGCGAGCACCGCAAGGTCCGCTGGTTCCGCCTCGCCGGACACGCCCCCTTCCCGCTGGCCTTCGAGATGGACGACGAGCCGCCGACGGCCCTGGTGGAGCGGGCGGCATAGCGGGCCGCCCGCTCCACCAGGGCCGGGCGGCGTAGCGGGACTCCGCCGGGCGCGGCGCGAAAAGGATCCACCGCCTTCCCATTGGCCCTTGCTGTGGCCTGCTCTCCTCGCGTTTCCTCGGTGCTGCAGAGACTCCCATTTCCCTCAGCGAGGTACCCGTGTCCAGCACGTTCTCCGAAAACCAGGCCCCCGAGACCGGCACCGCCCGCGTGAAGCGCGGCATGGCCGAGCAGCTCAAGGGTGGCGTGATCATGGACGTGGTCACGCCGGAGCAGGCGAAGATCGCGGAGGACGCGGGAGCCGTGGCCGTCATGGCCCTCGAGCGGGTCCCGGCCGACATCCGCAAGGACGGCGGCGTGGCCCGCATGTCCGACCCGGACATGATCGAGGGCATCATCGACGCGGTGTCGATCCCCGTGATGGCCAAGTCCCGCATCGGCCACTTCGTCGAGGCCCAGGTGCTGCAGTCCCTCGGCGTCGACTACATCGACGAGTCCGAGGTCCTCACCCCGGCCGACGAGGTCAACCACTCCGACAAGTGGGCCTTCACCACCCCCTTCGTGTGCGGGGCCACCAACCTCGGTGAGGCCCTGCGCCGCATCGCCGAGGGCGCCGCGATGATCCGCTCCAAGGGCGAGGCCGGCACCGGCAACGTCGTCGAGGCCGTGCGCCACCTGCGTCAGATCAAGAACGAGATCGCCCGGCTGCGCGGCTACGACAACAACGAGCTGTACGCCGCCGCCAAGGAGCTGCGCGCCCCGTACGAGCTGGTCAGGGAGGTCGCCGAGCTGGGCAAGCTCCCGGTGGTCCTCTTCTCCGCGGGCGGCGTCGCCACCCCGGCCGACGCCGCGCTCATGCGGCAGCTCGGCGCCGAGGGCGTCTTCGTCGGCTCCGGCATCTTCAAGTCCGGCGACCCGGCCAAGCGCGCCGCGGCCATCGTGAAGGCGACCACCTTCTACGACGACCCGAAGGTCATCGCGGACGCGTCCCGCAACCTCGGAGAGGCGATGGTCGGCATCAACTGCGACACCCTCCCCGAGGCCGAGCGCTACGCCAACCGCGGCTGGTAGGACGAGGACACCGAGACGAGGACACCGAACCGATGAGCGACACCCCCGTCATCGGCGTCCTGGCCCTCCAGGGCGACGTACGGGAGCACCTCGTCGCCCTGGCCGCGGCCGACGCCGTGGCCAGGCCGGTCAGGCGCCCCGAAGAACTCGCCGAGGTCGACGGCCTGGTCCTGCCCGGCGGCGAGTCCACCACCATCTCCAAACTGGCCGTCCTGTTCGGAGTGATGGAGCCGCTTCGCGCGCGCGTGCGCGACGGCCTGCCCGTCTACGGCACCTGCGCCGGCATGATCATGTTGGCCGACAAGATCCTCGACCCGCGTTCGGGGCAGGAGACCGTCGGCGGCATCGACATGATCGTGCGCCGCAACGCCTTCGGCCGGCAGAACGAGTCCTTCGAGGCGGCCGTCACCGTCAAGGGCGTCGAGGGCGATCCTGTGGAGGGCGTGTTCATCCGCGCACCCTGGGTGGAGTCCGTGGGCGTCCGGGCCGAGGTGCTCGCCGAGCACGACGGCCACATCGTCGCCGTCCGTCAGGGCAACGCGCTGGCCACGTCGTTCCACCCGGAGCTGACCGGTGACCACCGGGTACACCGCCTCTTCGCCGACATGGTGCGCGCGAAAGGGGCGGCGGAGTCCTTGTAGGATTCCTGCGTTCGTTCAAAGACGGGTTACGCGAAGGAGACAGGCAGATGTCCGGCCACTCTAAATGGGCCACGACGAAGCACAAGAAGGCCGTCATCGATGCCAAGCGCGGCAAGCTCTTCGCGAAGCTGATCAAGAACATCGAGGTCGCGGCCCGCATGGGTGGTGCCGACATCGACGGCAACCCGACGCTGTACGACGCCATTCAGAAGGCGAAGAAGCAGTCGGTGCCGAACAAGAACATCGACTCCGCGGTCAAGCGCGGTGCCGGCCTGGAGGCCGGTGGCGCCGACTACGAGACGATCATGTACGAGGGCTACGGCCCGAACGGTGTCGCGGTGCTCATCGAGTGCCTCACCGACAACCGCAACCGCGCCGCCTCCGACGTCCGCGTGGCCATGACCCGCAACGGCGGCTCCATGGCCGACCCGGGCTCGGTGTCGTACCTGTTCAACCGCAAGGGCGTCGTGATCGTCCCCAAGGGCGAGCTGAGCGAGGACGACGTGCTCGGCGCCGTCCTCGACGCGGGCGCCGAGGAGGTCAACGACCTCGGCGAGAGCTTCGAGGTCCTCAGCGAGGCCACCGACCTGGTCGCGGTCCGCACCGCTCTCCAGGACGCCGGCATCGACTACGAGTCCGCCGACGCCAACTTCGTCCCGACCATGCAGGTCGAGCTGGACGAGGAGGGCGCCCGGAAGATCTTCAGGCTGATCGACGCCCTGGAGGACAGCGACGACGTGCAGAACGTCTTCGCCAACTTCGACGTGAGCGACGAGATCATGGAGAAGGTCGACGCGTAGCGCTCCCGCGTGCACGGCGATGTCCGGCGGGCCGGAGGGACACGTCCCCCGGCCCGCCGCCGTTGTCGGTGGCACCCGATAGCCTGCACAAACAGGTGATCGAGCAGAGGGGACCACGGCGTGCGCGTACTGGGGGTGGACCCGGGGCTGACCCGCTGCGGGGTCGGCGTCGTGGAGGGCGTCGCGGGCAGACCGCTCACCATGGTCGGTGTCGGCGTCGTCCGCACACCCGCGGACGCCGACCTCGGCCACCGCCTCGTCGTCGTCGAGCAGGGCATCGAGCGGTGGCTGGACGAGCACCGGCCGGAGTACGTGGCGGTGGAGCGCGTCTTCAGCCAGCACAACGTCCGTACGGTCATGGGCACCGCCCAGGCCAGCGCCGTGGCGATCCTGTGCGCCTCCCGCCGCGGCATCCCGGTCGCCCTGCACACCCCCAGCGAGGTCAAGGCCGCCGTCACCGGCAGTGGTCGAGCGGACAAGGCGCAGGTCGGTGCCATGGTCACCCGTCTGCTGCGGCTCGCCGCGCCCCCGAAGCCCGCCGACGCCGCCGACGCCCTCGCGCTCGCCATCTGCCACATCTGGCGCGCCCCCGCGCAGAACCGCCTCCAGCAGGCCGTGGCCCTGCACGCATCGAACGGAGCCGGGGGCCGCAAAGCCCCCCGGTCTTCGACATCCCCGCACGCACCGAAAGGCCGTACGGCATGATCGCCTTCGTCAGCGGTACCGTCGCCGCCCTCTCCCCCGACACCGCGGTGGTCGAGGTCGGCGGCGTCGGCATGGCCGTCCAGTGCACGCCGAACACCCTTTCCACCCTCCGTCCGGGCAAGCCCGCCAGGCTCGCCACCTCCCTCGTCGTCCGCGAGGACTCGCTCACCCTGTACGGATTCGCCGACGACGACGAGCGCCAGGTGTTCGAGCTCCTCCAGACCGCCAGCGGCGTCGGCCCCCGCCTGGCCCAGGCGATGCTCGCCGTGCACAGCCCCGACGCCCTGCGCAGAGCCGTCTCCACCGGCGACGAGAAGGCGCTCACCGCCGTCCCCGGCATCGGCAAGAAGGGCGCGCAGAAGCTGCTCCTGGAGCTGAAGGACCGCCTCGGCGAGCCGGTCGGCGCCCCCGTCGTCGGCGCCCCGGTCACCACCGGCTGGCGCGACCAGCTGCACGCCGCCCTGATCGGCCTCGGGTACGCGACCCGCGAGGCCGACGAGGCCGTCTCCGCCGTGGCGCCCCAGGCGGAGGCCGCCGAGGGCACGCCCCAGGTGGGGCAGCTGCTGAAGGCGGCCCTGCAGACCCTCAACCGCGCCCGCTGAACCGCGCCCGCCCAACCGCCACCCCCGACCCCGAGGCACACGACATGAACTGGGACGACACGACCGACACCGGTGCCGCCGCCGAGCGGTTGGTGGGCCCCGTCGCCGATGGCGAGGACCAGGCGGTGGAGGCCGCCCTGCGCCCCAAGGACCTGGGCGAGTTCATCGGCCAGGAGAAGGTCCGCGAGCAGCTCGACCTCGTGCTGCGTGCCGCACGCGCGCGCGGTGCGACCGCCGATCACGTGCTGCTCTCCGGCGCGCCCGGCCTCGGCAAGACGACCCTCTCGATGATCATCGCGGCCGAGATGGGCGCCCCCATCCGCATCACCTCCGGCCCCGCCATCCAGCACGCCGGCGACCTCGCGGCGATCCTGTCCTCCCTCCAGGAGGGCGAGGTCCTCTTCCTCGACGAGATCCACCGCATGTCGCGGCCCGCCGAGGAGATGCTCTACATGGCGATGGAGGACTTCCGCGTCGACGTCATCGTCGGCAAGGGACCGGGCGCCACCGCGATCCCCCTGGAACTGCCCCCGTTCACCCTGGTCGGCGCCACCACGCGCGCGGGCCTGTTGCCGCCCCCGCTGCGCGACCGCTTCGGCTTCACCGCGCACATGGAGTTCTACGGACCGGCCGAACTGGAACGCGTGGTCCACCGCTCGGCGGGCCTGCTCGACGTCGAGATCGACGCCGCCGGCGCCGCCGAGATCGCCGGCCGCTCCCGTGGCACGCCCCGTATCGCCAACCGTCTGCTGCGCCGGGTCCGGGACTACGCCCAGGTCAAGGCCGACGGCCTGATCACCCAGGAGATCGCCGCGGCGGCCCTCGCGGTGTACGAGGTCGACGCCCGGGGCCTGGACCGCCTGGACCGGGCCGTGCTGGAGGCCCTGCTCAAGCTGTTCGGGGGCGGCCCGGTGGGCCTGTCCACGCTCGCCGTCGCCGTGGGGGAGGAGCGTGAGACAGTGGAAGAGGTCGCCGAACCCTTCCTCGTGCGGGAGGGCCTGCTGGCCCGCACCCCGCGCGGACGGGTCGCGACCCCGGCGGCGTGGACGCACCTCGGCCTGACCCCGCCGCGTTCGCAGAACGCCGGAAACGGACAACCGGACCTGTTCGGGGCGTGACAGCCCCGTGACGGCCCCGGCACGGCGAGCGCATTCGCCGGAGCAGGAACCCCGGTGCGATGCTGAGCGTTGTTCCATGCGCGCGGACTCGCTTAGACTCCGCCGATGCCGCCCTTGTCCGGCGGCGTACACACCCCCAACCATCAGGCCGCTCACCACCGCGGTCGTGTGAAGGAAGTACCGACCCGTGAGTCTCGTGACCCTCCTCCCGTTCATCGTGCTCATCGGGGCCATGTTCCTGATGACCCGGTCGGCGAAGAAGAAGCAGCAGCAGGCCGCCGACATGCGGAACCAGATGCAGCCCGGTTCCGGTGTCCGCACCATCGGGGGCATGTACGCCACGGTCAAGGAGGTCAACGAGGACACGGTCCTCCTCGACGCCGGCCCGGGCGTCGAGCTGCTCTTCGCCAAGAACTCCATCGGTGCCGTCCTCTCCGACGACGAGTACAACCGCATCGTCCACGGCATCGAGCACGACCTGAAGTCCGACGCCGACATCGTCCCGGACGATGCCTCCTCCCTCACCGAGACCGACGCCTCCGCCGACGACGCTGCCGCCGCCTCCGACGACAAGCCCGTCGACCTCGGCAAGAAGGACGCGGACGACGAGCCGACGGCCGACGCCGCTCCCGCCGAGGCGAAGACGGACGAGCAGGCGAAGAAGTCCGACGGCGGTTCCGAGGCGAAGTAGCCGCGCTCCGGGGCGCGCGGGTCGTTCCCGTGCCCCTCGTGCGACGCGCGGCGCGCACGGATCCCGACACCATGTGATGGCCGCCGGTGACGCCTACCCGGCGCGAAGCGGCCCGAGAGGGAGTACGCAAAGGTGGTAGCACCTAAAAAGGGAAAGAATGCGAGCGCTCAGAGTAAGCCCGGGCGCTCGCTGGCCCTGATCCTGATCGCCATCGTGGCGCTCACCGGAGGCATGTTCCTCTCCGGTCACACGACTCCGCGTCTCGGTATCGACCTGGCCGGCGGCACCAGCATCACGCTCCGGGCGGTGCCGGAGGCGGGCCAGGAGTCCGCGATCAACAAGACCAACATGGACACCGCGGTCGAGATCATGAACCGCCGTGTCAATGGTCTGGGTGTTTCCGAGGCCGAGGTCCAGACCCAGGGCGACCGGAACATCATCGTCAACATCCCCAAGGGGATGAACTCGAAGGAAGCACGGGAGCAGGTCGGCACCACCGCCAAGCTCTACTTCCGTCCCGTCGTCGCCACCGAGCTCTCCGGCGCCGCCGCGCCGGGCAGCCCCTCGCCCAGCGCCACCGGCGGCGCCTCGGACAAGGCGACCGACAAGGCCACCGACAAGGCCACGGACAACGCCAGCGACAAGGCGACGGACAAGGACAAGGCGAGTTCCTCCCCGTCCGGCTCCTCGTCGGCGAGCGCCAGCCCCCAGGGCCGCGCCGCCAGCGACGCGCTGAAGGCCGACCCCAGCCCGTCCGCCAAGGCCTCCGACGGCACCTCCCCGTCCCCGGGCACCAGTGCCTCCGGCGACGACGCGACCACCAAGCTCCAGGCCCAGTACGCGGCGCTGGACTGCACCGACGAGGCGGCCCGCGCCAAGGCCGGCGACGGAGCGAAGCCCGGCGACTCGACGGTGGCCTGCGGCCAGAACGCCCAGGGCCAGTGGCAGAAGTACATCCTCGGCCCCGCCGAGGTCGACGGCACGGACGTCGACAAGGCCGAGGCCGTCTTCAACACGCAGACCGCCGCGGGCTGGACCGTGACCATGGAGTTCACGGACAAGGGCGCCGAGAAGTTCGCGAGCATCACCGGCAAGCTGGCGAAGAACCAGTCCCCGCAGAACCAGTTCGCCATCGTCCTGGACAACGAGGTCGTCTCCGATCCGTACGTCAGCCAGGCGCTCACCGGCGGCAACGCGGAGATCTCCGGCAACTTCGACCAGGAGGAGGCCCAGGGCCTCTCCAACATGCTGTCCTACGGCGCTCTGCCGCTGACCTTCAAGGAGGACAGCGTCACCACCGTCACCGCCGCGCTCGGCGGTGAGCAGCTCAGGGCCGGACTGATCGCCGGCGCGATCGGCCTCGCGCTGGTCGTCATCTACCTGCTGGTGTACTACCGCGGCCTGTCGTTCATCGCCGTCGCCTCGCTGCTGGTCTCCGCCGGTCTCACGTACGTGATCATGTCGCTGCTCGGTCCGACCATCGGCTTCGCGCTGAACCTGCCGGCCGTCTGCGGTGCGATCGTCGCCATCGGCATCACGGCGGACTCGTTCATCGTGTACTTCGAACGCGTCCGCGACGAGATCCGCGAAGGCCGCTCGCTGCGGCCCTCCGTCGAGCGGGCCTGGCCGCGCGCCCGGCGCACCATCCTGGTCTCCGACTTCGTGTCCTTCCTCGCCGCCGCGGTGCTCTTCATCGTCACCGTCGGCAAGGTGCAGGGCTTCGCGTTCACCCTGGGTCTGACGACCCTGCTCGACGTGGTGGTGGTGTTCCTCTTCACCAAGCCGTTGCTGACGCTGATGGCCCGGCGCAAGTTCTTCGCGAGCGGTCACAAGTGGTCCGGCCTCGACCCGAAGAGCCTGGGTGCCAAGCCGCCGCTGCGCCGCTCCCACCGTCCCTCCCGCCCCGCCGGCCCTGTCGACCCGAAGGAGGCGTGAGAGATGTCGAAGCTCGGCAACCTCGGCGCCCGACTGCACCATGGCGAGGTCGGCTATGACTTCGTCAAGAATCGCAAGCTCTGGTACGGCATCTCGATCCTCATCACCATCACGGCCATCGTCGGCCTGGCGGTGCGCGGCCTGCACATGGGCATCGAGTTCCAGGGCGGCGCGGTCTTCACCACCCCGAAGAACATGTCCGCCTCCGTGTCCCAGGCGGAGACCTACGCGGAAGACGCCTCCGGCCACGACGCGATCGTCCAGAAGCTCGGCGACGGCAGCCTCCGCATCCAGATCGCGGGCACCGACACCTCGGCGTCGGACCAGATCAAGGACAAGCTCTCCAAGGACCTGGACGTCCCGGCGGAGAAGATCAACGCCGAGCTGGTCGGCCCCAGCTGGGGTGACCAGATCGCGAACAAGGCCTGGCAGGGCCTCGGGATCTTCATGGTCCTGGTGGTGATCTACCTGGCGATCGCGTTCGAGTGGCGCATGGCGCTCGCCGCGTTCGTCGCGCTCATCCACGACATCACCATCACGGTCGGCATCTACGCCCTCGTCGGCTTCGAGGTCACGCCGGGCACGGTGATCGGTCTGCTGACCATCCTCGGTTACTCGCTCTACGACACGGTCGTCGTCTTCGACAGCCTCAAGGAGCAGACGAAGGACGTCACCAAACAGACCCGCTGGACCTACGCCGAGATCGCCAACCGCTCGATCAACAGCACCCTGGTCCGCTCCGTCAACACCACGGTGGTCGCCCTGCTGCCGGTGGCCGGCCTGCTGTTCATCGGTGGTGGTGTCCTCGGCGCCGGCATGCTCAACGACATCTCGCTGTCGCTGTTCGTCGGCCTCGCCGCGGGCGCGTACTCGTCGATCTTCATCGCCACGCCGCTCGTCGCCGACTTCAAGGAGGCCGAGCCGCAGATGAAGGCCCTCAAGAAGCGCGTACTCGCCAAGCGCGCCCAGGCCGCGGCCAAGGGCGAGCCGGCGGAGTCAGCCGTCGACGGTGGGCCGTACGCCGACGACGGGCCCGAGGACGAGGCCGCCGCGGTCGTCGGTCCGCGCAACCAGCCCGGGTCCCGTGCCAGGGGCCGCGGCCGGCCCTCGGGGAAGCGCCGATGACCGGGACGACCGACCTCACGGAGCTGCTGCTCAGCCGGATCCGGGACGTGGCGGACTACCCGGAGCCGGGCGTGGTGTTCAAGGACATCACCCCGCTCCTGGCGGACCCCGTGGCGTTCACCGCGCTCACCGACGCCTTCGCCGAGGTCGCCGAGCACACCGGCGCCACCAAGATCATCGGCCTGGAGGCCCGGGGCTTCATCCTCGGCGCCCCGGTCGCCGTCCGGGCCGGGCTCGGCTTCGTCCCCGTACGCAAGGCGGGCAAGCTCCCCGGAGCCACCCTCAGCCAGGCGTACGACCTGGAGTACGGCTCCGCCGAGATCGAGGTGCACGCCGAGGACCTGACCGCCGACGACCGGGTACTGGTCGTCGACGACGTCCTCGCCACCGGTGGCACCGCTGAGGCGTCGCTGGAGCTGATCCGCAGGGCGGGCGCGCAGGTCGCCGGCCTCGCCGTCCTGATGGAGCTGGGCTTCCTCGGCGGACGGGCCCGCCTGGAGCCGGCCCTGGCCGGGGCACCGCTCAGGGCGCTGCTCACGGTCTGACAGCCCTCGTCGCACGGCGGAGGCGGGCACCGGAGGAATTCCGGTGCCCGCCTCAGGCGTTTCTCCGGTTGAAGGCCCTCACAGTGGCCTGAAGGCGTTCCTGCGGTGCAGGATCGCTACCATGGGGTTTCCGGAGCCTGACCGGGGGACCCGGATCGCGCACGAGGAGTCCTCTTGCCAGACGAGGCCCAGCCACTGACCGCCGCAAAGCCCGAGTCCGTCTCGGCGTCCGCGGCGAAGCCCGCGCCGAGCGCGCCGCAGGCGAAGAACGACACGCACGGGCCGATCCGGCACGCCCCGGCCGCGCCCGTGGACAAGCCGGCCGAGCAGCAGTCGCGTCCCAAGCCCCTGCCGTCCGAGCGCCCACAGAACGCGCCCGTGGTCCGCACGCCCGCCGGACAGCCGGCCCGCTCCGGCTCCTCGAACCGCGTGCGCGCCCGCCTCGCCCGCCTCGGCGTCCAGCGTGCCAACCCGTACAACCCGGTCCTGGAGCCGCTGCTGCGGATAGTGCGCAGCAACGATCCCAAGATCGAGACGGCGACGCTGCGCCAGATCGAGCGGGCCTACCAGGTCGCCGAACGCTGGCACCGCGGCCAGAAGCGCAAGAGCGGCGACCCGTACATCACGCACCCCCTCGCCGTCACCACCATCCTCGCCGAGCTGGGCATGGATCCGGCCACGCTGATGGCCGGTCTGCTGCACGACACGGTCGAGGACACGGAGTACGGCCTGGAGGACCTGCGCCGCGACTTCGGCGACGTGGTCACCCTGCTCGTCGACGGCGTCACCAAGCTGGACAAGGTCAAGTTCGGCGAGGCCGCGCAGGCCGAGACCGTGCGCAAGATGGTCGTCGCCATGGCCAAGGACCCGCGCGTCCTGGTCATCAAGCTCGCCGACCGCCTGCACAACATGCGCACCATGCGCTACCTCAAGCGCGAGAAGCAGGAGAAGAAGGCGCGCGAGACCCTGGAGATCTACGCGCCGCTCGCCCACCGGCTGGGCATGAACACCATCAAGTGGGAGCTGGAGGACCTCGCCTTCGCGATCCTCTACCCCAAGATGTACGACGAGATCGTCCGCCTGGTCGCCGAGCGCGCCCCCAAGCGCGACGAGTACCTCGCCATCGTCACCGACGAGGTCCAGCAGGACCTGCGCGCGGCCCGCATCAAGGCGACCGTCACCGGCCGCCCCAAGCACTACTACAGCGTCTACCAGAAGATGATCGTCCGCGGCCGGGACTTCGCGGAGATCTACGACCTGGTGGGCATCCGCGTCCTGGTGGACACCGTCCGCGACTGCTACGCGGCGCTGGGCACGGTCCACGCCCGCTGGAACCCGGTTCCGGGGCGGTTCAAGGACTACATCGCGATGCCCAAGTTCAACATGTACCAGTCGCTGCACACGACGGTCATCGGACCCAACGGCAAGCCGGTCGAGCTGCAGATCCGCACCTTCGACATGCACCGCCGCGCGGAGTACGGCATCGCCGCGCACTGGAAGTACAAGCAGGAGGCCGTGGCCGGCGCTTCCAAGGTGCGTACCGACGCGCCCAAGTCGTCCGGCAAGGGCAAGGACGACCACCTCAACGACATGGCCTGGCTGCGGCAGCTGCTGGACTGGCAGAAGGAGACCGAGGACCCCGGCGAGTTCCTGGAGTCCCTGCGCTTCGACCTCTCCCGCAACGAGGTCTTCGTCTTCACTCCCAAGGGCGACGTCATAGCGCTGCCCGCGAGTGCCACTCCCGTCGACTTCGCGTACGCGGTGCACACCGAGGTCGGTCACCGCACCATAGGGGCGCGCGTCAACGGGCGCCTCGTGCCGCTGGAGTCCACGCTGGACAACGGCGACCTGGTGGAGGTCTTCACCTCCAAGGCGGCCGGCGCGGGCCCCTCCCGCGACTGGCTCGGTTTCGTGAAGTCGCCGCGCGCCCGCAACAAGATCCGGGCCTGGTTCTCCAAGGAGCGTCGCGACGAGGCGATCGAGCAGGGCAAGGACGCCATCGTCCGCGCCATGCGCAAGCAGAACCTGCCGATCCAGCGCATCCTGACCGGCGACTCCCTGGTCACGCTCGCCCATGAGATGCGCTACTCGGACATCTCCGCGCTGTACGCGGCGATCGGCGAGGGCCACGTCTCCGCGCAGAACATCGTGCAGAAACTGGTCCAGGCGCTCGGCGGCGAGGAGGCCGCCACCGAGGAGATCGACGAGTCGGTACCGCCCTCCCGTGGCCGCGGCCGCAAACGCCGGACGAGCGCCGACCCGGGCGTCGTCGTCAAGGGCGTCGAGGACGTGTGGGTCAAGCTGGCCCGCTGCTGCACGCCCGTCCCAGGCGACCCGATCATCGGCTTCGTCACCCGCGGCAGCGGCGTCTCCGTTCACCGCAGCGACTGCGTGAACGTGGACTCGCTCTCCCGCGAGCCGGAACGCATCCTCGAGGTCGAGTGGGCGCCCACCCAGTCGTCGGTCTTCCTGGTCGCCATCCAGGTGGAGGCCCTGGACCGCTCCCGGCTGCTGTCGGACGTCACACGCGTGCTGTCCGACCAGCACGTCAACATCCTCTCGGCGGCCGTCCAGACCTCCCGCGACCGCGTCGCCACCTCTCGCTTCACCTTCGAGATGGGCGACCCGAAGCACCTCGGACACGTCCTGAAGGCGGTACGGGGCGTGGAGGGCGTCTACGACGTGTACCGGGTGACATCGGCGCGCAGGCCCTCGTAGGCACACGCACGCGCACACGCGAGGGGCTCCCGTACCCACCGTACGGGAGCCCCTCGCGCGGGAGTCGGGTGGTCAGCCGCCGAACTCGTGCAGGCCCTTCAGCGCCTGGTCCAGCAGCGCCTGCCGGCCCTCCAGCTCGCGCGCGAGCTTGTCGGCCCTGGCGTTGTTGCCCTGGGCGCGCGCCTGCTCGATCTGGGAGCGCAGCTTGTCCACGGCGGCCTGCAGCTGACCGGTCAGACCCTCGGCACGCGCGCGTGCCTCCGGGTTCGTCCGGCGCCACTCGGTCTCCTCGGCCTCCTGCAGCGCCCGCTCGACCGCGTGCATCCGGCCCTCGACCTTCGGCCGGGCGTCGCGCGGCACGTGGCCGATGGCCTCCCACCGCTCGTTGACCGAGCGGAACGCCGCGCGGGCCGCCTTCAGGTCGGTGACCGGCAGGAGCTTCTCGGCCTCCTCGGCCAGCTCCTCCTTGAGCTTCAGGTTCTCGGCCTGCTCGGCGTCCCGCTCGGCGAAGACCGAGCTGCGGGCGGCGAAGAACACGTCCTGGGCGCCGCGGAAGCGGTTCCACAGGTCGTCCTCGTGCTCGCGCTGGGCGCGGCCCGCGGCCTTCCACTCGGACATCAGGTCCCGGTAGCGCGCCGCCGTCGGACCCCAGTCCGTCGAGTTCGACAGCGCCTCGGCCTCGGCGACCAGCCGTTCCTTGATCTGGCGCGCCTCCTCGCGCTGGGCGTCCAGCTGCGCGAAGTGCTGCTTGCGGCGCTTGGAGAACGCCGACCTCGCGTGCGAGAAGCGGTGCCACAGCTCGTCGTCGGACTTGCGGTCCAGACGCGGCAGGCCCTTCCAGGTGTCCACCAGGGAGCGCAGCCGCTCACCGGCCGCCCGCCACTGGTCGGACTGCGCCAGCTCCTCGGCCTCGGCGACCAGTGCCTCCTTGGCGCCGCGCGCCTCGTCGGACTGCTTCGCCCGCTGCGCCTTGCGCTCCTCGCGACGCTTCTCCACCAGGGCGACGAGCTTGTCGAGCCGGGCCCTGAGGGCGTCCAGGTCGCCGACCGCGTGGTGCGCGTCGACCTGCTCCCGCAGGTGGTCGATGGCCGCCTGGGCGTCCTTCGCCGACAGGTCGGTCGTCTTCACCCGCTTTTCGAGGAGGCCGATCTCGACAACCAAGCCTTCGTACTTGCGTTCGAAATAGGCCAGCGCCTCCTCGGGGGAGCCTGCCTGCCAGGAACCGACGACCTTCTCGCCGTCGGCCGTACGCACGTACACGGTCCCCGTCTCGTCGACGCGGCCCCACGGGTCGCTGCTCACAGCGCCTCCTCCACATGATGCCTGCGGAGGGCTTCGCTACCCCCGGGCATCGTCCACAGTTTCGTCACGGCCAACATAGGCGACCGGCGGGGGGCCTGTCCGCATCCCGCGCGACCGAACTTTCGCTGATGAGGGTCAGGATTTCGTGACGGTGGCCTTGTCGATCACGACCGTCGCGTTGGGCGCTCCGTCTCCCGCGCCGGTGCTCTCGCCCGCCGCGGCGATCTTCTTCAGCACCGTCATGCCCTCGTCCGAGATGGTGCCGAACGGCGTGTAGCTGGGCGGCAGCGGGCTGTTCTGGTACACGAGGAAGAACTGGCTGCCGCCGGAGCCCGGCTGACCGGTGTTCGCCATCGCCACCGTGCCCGCCGGGTACGTGTTGTCCTTCAGGCTCTTGTCCTTCAGGTTCTCGTCCGGGATGTTGTAGCCCGGTCCGCCGTTGCCCTGGCCCGTCGGGTCGCCGCACTGGAGCACGTAGATGCCGTTGGTGGTGAGCCGGTGGCACGGCGTGTGGTCGAAGTAGCCCTTGCCGGCCAGGAAGTCGAACGAGTTGACGGTGTGCGGCGCCGCCGACGGCTTCAGGGCGATGTCTATGTCGCCGCAGGTCGTGGCCAGTTTCATCGTGTACTTCGCCGACTTGTCGATGGTCATCGCAGGTTCCTTCTTCCAGGTCTGCGTCTTGACCTTGCCCTCGGCGGGCTTGTCGCACGGGTCCTGCGCCTTGCCGCTCGCCGAGGCGCTCGGCGTGACCTCCGCGCTCGCGTTCGCCTTGTCGTCGTCGTCCCCCAGGACCACCCCGGTCGTGTACAACGCGACACTGCCGATCAGGACCACGCCGAGCACCGACGCGATCGCGGCGTTGCGCATGCGCGCCTTGCGCCGCGCGGAGGTGCGTCGCTGCTGCTGCCGCAAGAACTTCTCCCGGGCGAGCTGACGCCGCCGCTGCTCCTGGGTGACCACCGGGTTCTCTCCTCATGCGTCTTCGTGTGCCGACCGGTACGCGTGGGCGCGATGAACCGACCGTCTGCGTGTAGCCCCGTACCGTATATGGGTTCGCTGAGGAATCGGCACCGCCGGTAGGCTCTGACCGTGGGCGCGGCTCGTTCGCAAGCCCACCCGTACCGACACAAACGAAGGACGATCGTGCTCATTGCCGGGTTCCCCGCCGGGGCCTGGGGGACGAACTGCTACCTCGTCGCCCCTGCCGCCGGTGAGGAGTGCGTGATCATCGACCCGGGCCATCAGGCCGCCCAGGGAGTCGAGGAGGCACTCGCCAAGCATCGGCTCAAGCCCGTCGCCGTCGTCCTCACCCACGGCCACATCGACCACGTGGCCTCGGTCGTCCCCGTGTGCGGCGCGCACGGCGTCCCGGCGTGGATCCACCCCGACGACCGGTACATGATGAGCGACCCCGAGAAGGGGATCGGCCGCACCATCGGCATGCCGCTCATGGGCGAGCTGACCGTGGGGGAGCCGGACGAGGTCCGCGAGATGACCGACGGCGCGAAGCTGGAGCTGGCGGGCCTGGAGCTGACGGTCGCGCACGCGCCGGGCCATACCAAGGGGTCGGTGACCTTCGGCCTGCCCGAGGCGGCGGACATCCCGCCGGTCCTCTTCTCGGGCGACCTGCTGTTCGCCGGCTCCATCGGACGCACGGACATGCCGGGTGGCTCCATGGACGACATGCTGGCGTCCCTCGCCCGTGTCGTCCTGCCGCTCGACGACCAGACCGTGGTGCTGTCCGGCCACGGCCCCCAGACGACCATCGGCCAGGAGCGCGCCACCAACCCGTATCTGCGGCAGGTGGCGGCGGGCCGCCAGGAGCACGGCGCCCCCGATGCTCCCCGACGAGGAATGTGACGAGAGACCTTCCGTGAGCACCTTCAAGGCCCCCAAGGGCACGTACGACCTGCTGCCGCCGGACTCGGCCAAGTACCTGGCCGTCCGCGAGGCGATCGCGGCCCCGCTGCGCAACTCCGGTTACGGCTACATCGAGACGCCCGGTTTCGAGAACGTCGAGCTGTTCGCACGCGGTGTCGGTGAGTCGACCGACATCGTGACCAAGGAGATGTACGTCTTCGAGACCAAGGGCGGCGACCGGCTCGCCCTGCGCCCGGAGACCACCGCCCCCGTCCTGCGCGCGGTCCTGGAGGCCAACCTGCACAAGGCGGGCAACCTGCCGGTGAAGGTCTGGTACTCCGGCTCGCAGTACCGCTACGAGCGGCCCCAGAAGGGCCGTTACCGCCACTTCTCCCAGGTCGGCGCCGAGGCGATCGGTGCCGAGGACCCGGCGCTGGACGCCGAACTGATCATCCTGGCCGACCAGTCGTACCGCGCGCTGGGCCTGAGCGACTTCCGCATCCTGCTCAACAGCCTCGGCGACAAGGAGTGCCGCCCCGTCTACCGGGCCGCCCTCCAGGACTTCCTGCGCGGCCTCGACCTGGACGAGGACACGCTGCGCCGCGCCGAGATCAACCCGCTGCGCGTCCTGGACGACAAGCGCCCCGAGGTGCAGAAGCAGCTGACCGGCGCCCCGCTGCTGCGCGACTACCTGTGCGACGCCTGCAAGGCGTACCACGAGGAGGTCCGCGAGCTGATCACGGCGGCGGGCGTGGCCTTCGAGGACGACCCGAAGCTGGTGCGCGGGCTGGACTACTACACGCGCACGACGTTCGAGTTCGTCCACGACGGCCTCGGCTCCCAGTCCGCGGTGGGCGGCGGCGGCCGCTACGACGGCCTGTCCGAGATGATCGGCGGCCCGTCCCTGCCGTCCG
The DNA here is from genome assembly GCF_019049165.1 of Streptomyces sp. AC627_RSS907. Taxonomy (NCBI): domain Bacteria; kingdom Bacillati; phylum Actinomycetota; class Actinomycetes; order Kitasatosporales; family Streptomycetaceae; genus Streptomyces; species Streptomyces sp. AC627_RSS907. Next base: position 119,706 of record NZ_JAGMUE010000027.1, on the reverse strand, counting down.
TGGGCTGGGCCCTCGGCGTCGACCGCACCGTCCTCGCCCTGGAGGCGGAGGGCATCGAACTGGACATCCCGTCCGCGACCTCCGTCTTCGCGGTCCCGCTCGGCGAGGAGGCCCGCCGGATCCTCTTCGCCAAGGTCACCGAGCTGCGCAAGAACGGCGTCGCCGCGGACTTCTCCTACGGCGGCAAGGGCCTCAAGGCCGCGATGAAGGCCGCCAACCGCTCCGGCGCCCGCTACGCCCTGGTACTGGGGGAGCGCGACCTGGCCGAAGGCGTCGTCCAGCTCAAGGACATGGAGACCGGCGAGCAGACCGCGATCGGCGTCAACGAGATCGTGGCCGAGCTGGAGTCGAGGCTCGGCTAGCAGGCCCGTACGCCTCGTCGGCCCAGGGGTGCACGTATTCGTTCACGTGTGCCCCTGGGGACGGGAAACGGCCGGAACGCACCCGTTCGGAGCGATCCGCGGTGCGCTCTTATGCTCATCCAACGGTGGTCTCACAGAGTGGTGCGGCACAATGGCCCTGCCCGAAGCAGGTCCCACTCTCAAGTGACGGAATCGGCGTGATGAGCAAGACGACAGTGAAGGACGTCTCCACCGTGGCAGAGTCCGCGCCGGAACCCACCGCAGGAGCACCGCGCACCGAGGGCGGCAGCCGGGCCCTCGCACTGCTTCTGGTGATCACGGGCGCGGCCGGCCTGCTCGCCGCGTGGGTCATCACGATCGACAAGCAGAAGCTGCTCGAAGCCAAGATCGCCGGCACGACGTTCACACCCGGCTGCAGCCTCAACCCCGTCGTCTCCTGCGGCAGCGTCATGGAGAGCGACCAGGCCACCGTCTTCGGCTTCCCCAACCCGATGCTGGGGCTGGTCGCGTACGGCATGGTGATCTGTGTCGGGATGAGCCTGCTCGGCCGGGCGAGCTTCCCCCGCTGGTACTGGCTCACCTTCAACGCCGGCTGCCTGTTCGGCGTCGGGTTCGTGACGTGGCTGCAGTTCCAGTCCCTGTACCGGATCAACGCGCTGTGCCTGTGGTGCTGCCTGGCCTGGGTCGCCACGATCCTGATGTTCTGGTACGTGACGTCCTTCAACGTCCGCAAGGGCCTCCTGCCCGCGCCGAACTGGCTCAAGGGCTTCTTCGGCGAGTTCACCTGGGTGCTGCCGGTGCTGCACATCGGCATCGTCGGCATGATGATCCTGACCCGCTGGTGGGACTTCTGGACCAGCTGACGGGCCCGTGGACGGATCCGCCGGCGGACCGGCGGACGGCCGCCCCCGCCGCGCCCGCCGCGTTGTCAGTGCGGTGATTTAGGGTTCAGAGCGTGGAGCCCGACCTGTTCACCGCCGCAGCAGAAGAACGCCAGGAGAAGGACCCGACCGGCAGCCCCCTCGCCGTGCGGATGCGCCCGCGCACCCTCGACGAGGTCGTCGGCCAGCAGCACCTGCTCAAGCCCGGATCACCGCTGCGCCGCCTGGTCGGCGAAGGCGCCTCCGGCCCCGCGGGGCCCTCCTCGGTCATCCTCTGGGGCCCGCCGGGCACGGGCAAGACCACCCTCGCGTACGTCGTCTCCAAGGCCACCAACAAGCGCTTCGTGGAGCTCTCGGCGATCACCGCGGGCGTCAAGGAGGTCCGCGCGGTCATCGACGGCGCCCGCCGCGCCGTCGGGGGATACGGCAAGGAGACCGTCCTCTTCCTCGACGAGATCCACCGCTTCAGCAAGGCCCAGCAGGACTCCCTGCTCCCGGCCGTGGAGAACCGCTGGGTCACCCTCATCGCCGCCACCACCGAGAACCCGTACTTCTCGGTGATCTCCCCCCTGCTCTCCCGCTCCCTCCTCCTCACCCTCGAGCCCCTCACCGACGACGACGTCCGGGGCCTCCTCCGCCGCGCCCTGACCGACGAACGCGGCCTCAAGGAGGCCGTCACGCTCCCCGAGGACACCGAGGGACACCTGCTGCGCATCGCCGGCGGCGACGCCCGCCGCGCGCTGACCGCCCTGGAGGCCGCCGCCGGTGCCGCGCTCGACAAGGGCGAGACCGAGGTCACCCTGGCGACGCTGGAGGAGACGGTCGACCGGGCGGCCGTGAAGTACGACCGCGACGGCGACCAGCACTACGACGTCGCCAGCGCCCTGATCAAGTCCATCCGCGGCTCCGACGTGGACGCCGCCCTGCACTACCTGGCCCGGATGATCGAGGCCGGCGAGGATCCCCGATTCATCGCGCGGCGCCTGATGATCTCCGCCAGTGAGGACATCGGCCTCGCCGACCCGAACGCGCTGCCCATCGCCGTCGCCGCCGCCCAGGCCGTCGCCATGATCGGCTTCCCCGAGGCCGCCCTCACCCTCAGCCACGCCACCATCGCCCTGGCCCTCGCCCCCAAGTCCAACGCCGCCACCACCGCCATCGGCGCCGCCCTGGACGACGTGCGCAAGGGTCTGGCCGGACCGGTTCCGCCGCACCTGCGCGACAGCCACTACAAGGGCGCGGGCAAGCTCGGACACGGGCAGGGATACGTGTACCCGCACGACCTGCCCGAGGGCATCGCCGCCCAGCAGTACGCCCCGGACGAGCTGAAGGAACGGACGTACTACGCCCCCACCCGGCACGGCGCCGAGGCCAGATACGCGGACGCGGTGGAGTGGACCCGGGAGCACCTCGGTCGCAGGCGGTCCTGAGCAGCCTGTAGAATGGCCCGAAGCGCTGAGTCCCGTGCAGTCAGAACGGGACAACCAGCCGGAACCCCCAGCGGGTTCCAGGAGCGTCGCGCACCGTCGACCGGTGTCGCGGGCAGCCCACCACCGCCCGGAGTTCCGGGACCGGTCGGTGGGCCACTCGCGTGCTGCACGTATGTGCCCAGACCAGGGGAGCGGCTGCCCGGCAGGTCCCGAGCGGACCCGGCGGGATTCCCCGGCTGCGGATGCGACCTCCCTCAACCCTGACAAGCCGGAAACTCAGAAAAGAGACACAGACAGTGGCGAACCAGTCCCGCCCCAAGGTCAAGAAGTCGCGTGCCCTCGGCATCGCGCTGACGCCGAAGGCCGTCAAGTACTTCGAGGCCCGCCCCTACCCGCCGGGTGAGCACGGCCGCGGCCGCAAGCAGAACTCGGACTACAAGGTGCGTCTGCTCGAGAAGCAGCGTCTGCGCGCGCAGTACGACCTCAGCGAGCGCCAGCTCGTCCGCGCCTACGAGCGTGCCTCCAAGACCAACATGAAGACCGGCGAGGCCCTGGTCATCGAGCTCGAGCGCCGTCTCGACGCGCTGGTCCTGCGTTCGGGCATCGCCCGCACGATCTACCAGGCCCGCCAGATGGTCGTGCACGGCCACATCCAGGTCAACGGCCAGAAGGTCGACAAGCCGTCCTTCCGCGTCCGCCCGGACGACGTCGTGCAGGTGCGCGAGCGCTCCAAGGAGAAGACCCTCTTCACGATCGCCCGTGAGGGTGGCTTCGCCCCCGAGGGCGAGACCCCGCGCTACCTCCAGGTGAACCTCAAGGCCCTGGCGTTCCGCCTGGACCGCGAGCCGAACCGCAAGGAGATCCCGGTGATCTGCGACGAGCAGCTCGTCGTCGAGTACTACGCCCGCTGACCCCAGCCCCGGCGCAGTACACCAGCGGTACCTCAGCCCGCCGTCTCCCCGCCCTTCCGGGTGGGCGAGGCGGCGGGCTTCGCCGTCCGCGCGCCCGACGCGGCACGCCTCACGGGCCCCCGCGGCACCGGCGGCGAGGCCGGCACCCCGGGCCGCCGCAGCGCCCGCGACACGGCCTCCCGGCGGCCGAGCCGCGCGCCGTGCCGGACGTACTCCTCGTACCGCTCGTCGCCCAGCTGCTCCCGCGCGGCCGCCTCGCACAGCTCGTGCGGCACGTTGTAGTGCGCCGAGCCGAACAGCGGCAGTCCCACCGACGGCCACATCCGTCCGGCCGCGCCCTGGAGCACCGCCGCCTCCGCCGCGTCGCCCTCGGCCAGCGTGACCAGGGCCAGCAGCTCCACCGCCAGCACCGAGCCCAGCTGGTCCCGGAAGCGGTGCGCACCGCCCAGGCAGTCGGCCAGCAGCTCGCGGGCGCGCGCCGGCTCGCCGTCGTTCCAGGCCGCGTAGGCCAGCACGTACAGCGCGTAGCCCCGGGCCCAGCGCTCGCCGTGGTCCTCGCACACCTGGCGCACGTCCTCGCACAGCCGCACCGCGTCCGGCAGATCGCCCTGGAACGCCCGGGTCATCGCCAGCTCCACCTGACCCATCAGGACGTTGCTGTTGAGCTCGCCGATCTCCCGGTAGCGGTGCAGAGCGGAACGCAGCAGCGCTTCCGCGCGCGGCATGTCGTCCATGACCAGCGCCAGACAGCCGGTGCGGTGCTCCGCGTACGCCAACGCCGTGGGGTTGGCCGACCGCTCGGCCACCGCCCGGCACTCCTGGAGCGCCGCCAGCGCGGGCACCGTGTCCCCCTGGAGGATCGCCACGTGGCCGAGCACCCACAGCGCCTTCAGCCGGGGCTGCTCGCCCGCCGTCCGCTCCGTGTCCAGGCGCACCGCCTGCTCCAGCCAGCGCCGACCCTCCGACAGCCGTCCACACCCGACCCAGTGGAACCACAGGGCGCCCGCCAGGTACTGACCCAGGTGCGCCTCGTCCGGCTCGGCCAGGCAGTACTCCAGGGCGCCGCGCAGATCGGGCAGCTCCGCCTCCACGCGCGCGGCGACCTCGCGCTGGCGCGGCGAGAACCACTCCAGCTCGCACCAGGTGGCCAGACCCACGTACCAGTCCCGGTGCCGCCGCCGCAGCCGCACCGCGTCGCCCATGGCCTCCAGCCAGTCGGCGCCGTAGGCGCGCACGGTGTCGAGCATCCGGTAACGCACCCCGGCCGGAGTCTCCTCGCGGGTCAGCACGGACTGGGCGAGGAGCGCGGAGAGCACGTCGAGCACGTCGTCGGCGGACAGCCCGCCGCCGCTGCACACGTACTCCGCGGCCTCCAGGTCGAACGGCCCCGCGAACACCGACAGCCGTGCCCACAGCAGCCGCTCCGCCGGCGTGCACAGCTCGTGGCTCCAGCCGATCGCCGTGCGCAGCGTCCGGTGGCGGGGCAGCGCGGTGCGGTCCCCGCCGGTCAGCAGGCGGAAGCGGTCGTCCAGCCGTTGCAGCACCTGCCTCGGCGACAGCACGCACAGCCGTCCCGCGGCCAGCTCGATCGCCAGCGGGATCCCGTCCAGACGTCGGCACAGCTCCCGCAGTTCCCCGCCGCCCTCGTCCGGGTCGCCGTCGCCGCCGTACCTCACGTGCCGCTGCGCCGCCCGGACGGTCAGCAGCTCCACCGCCTCCTCCGGGGCCAGCGGCGGCAGCGGAACCAGCCGCTCCCCGGCCACGCCCAGTGGTCTGCGCCCCACGGCCAGGATCCGCAGGCCCGGGGCGCGGCCCAGCAGGTCGGACGCCAGCGCGGCGCAGGCGTCCACCAGGTGCTCGAATCCGTCGAGGACCAGCAGCAGCTCCCGCTCGGCGACGTGCTCGAGCAGTGTCTCGCGCGGCAGCCGCGTCGTGTGGTCGGTCAGGCCCAGCGCCTCCACGACCGCGTAGTCGACGAACTCCTCGTCGCGCACCGGAGCCAGCTCCACCCGCCAGACCCCGTCCCGGGGCGTGCGCCGGGAGGCCGCCCGCGCCGCCAGCCGGGACTTCCCGACCCCGCCGGCCCCGGTCACCGTCACCAGCCGCGCGGAGTCCAGCGCCCGGGCCAGGCCGGCGAGTTCCGACGCCCGCCCCACGAAGGTGTCGAGTTCCAGCGGGAGGTTGCCGCGCGGGGTGCCGCCGCGCCGAAGGTCTCGCATGAGACACGCAGCGTACTCAGTCGTATTCATTCCGTACAATCGCCGCGCATCCCTCCTCCGCGCGCGGACGGTAATGCGGTACGGAGCTCCGCGCCCGGCGCGATAGGCTCGGTACACGACTTTCTTGATGTTCAGGCACGTCTTTCAGGGAGCGGGTGCACAGTGTCCGGTGGCGAGGTGGCCGGGATCCTGGTGGCCGTCTTCTGGGCGATCCTGGTCTCCTTCCTCGCCGTCGCGCTGGCGAGGCTGGCCCAGACGCTCAGGGCGACCACCAAGCTCGTGGCGGACGTGACCGACCAGGCCGTCCCGCTGCTGGCCGACGCCTCCTCGGCGGTACGTTCCGCGCAGACCCAGATCGACCGGGTCGACGCGATCGCCTCCGACGTCCAGGAGGTCACGTCGAACGCCTCCGCTCTGTCGACCACCGTGGCCTCCACCTTCGGCGGCCCCCTGGTCAAGGTCGCGGCGTTCGGGTACGGCGTGCGCCGGGCACTCGGCGGCCGCAAGGAGGACCCGCCGGCCAAGGAGCCGCGGCGCACCGTGATCGTCGGCCGTACGATCCCGGCCGCGCGGCGGACGAAGCGGAAGAAGGACTGATCCAGCGATGTTCCGCCGTACGTTCTGGTTCGGCACCGGCGTGGCCGCCGGCGTCTGGGCCACCACCAAGGTCAACCGGAAGCTCAGGCAGCTGACCCCCGACAGTCTCGCCGCGACCGCGGCCAACAAGGCACTCGACGCCGGCACCCGGCTCAAGGACCGAGCGGTGGGTTTCGCCCTGGACGTCCGCGACAACATGGCCCAGCGGGAGGCCGAACTGGACGACGCGCTCGGGCTGAACGCCCCCGTCGACCGTGAACTCCCCGCACCCCGGCGTCACACCGCCATCGAGAACCGCAACAATCCGAGGTCCGCCCCGTCGCAGATCGACAGGACGACGTACTCGTACAACCGGAATGAGGACCACTGATGGAGTCGGCCGAGATTCGCCGCCGCTGGTTGAGCTTCTTCGAGGAGCGCGGTCACACCGTCGTCCCTTCGGCGTCGCTCATCGCGGACGACCCGACTCTGCTGCTCGTCCCGGCCGGCATGGTGCCCTTCAAGCCCTACTTCCTGGGTGAGGTCAAGCCCCCCTTCGACCGTGCCACCAGCGTGCAGAAGTGCGTGCGCACGCCCGACATCGAAGAGGTCGGCAAGACCACGCGCCACGGCACGTTCTTCCAGATGTGCGGCAACTTCTCCTTCGGCGACTACTTCAAGGAAGGCGCCATCAAGCTCGCCTGGGAGCTGCTCACCAGCCCCCAGGACAAGGGCGGTTACGGCCTCGACCCCGAGCGCCTGTGGATCACCGTCTACCAGGACGACGACGAGGCCGAGCGCATCTGGCACGACGTCGTCGGCGTGCCCGCCGAGCGCATCCAGCGCCTGGGCAAGAAGGACAACTACTGGTCCATGGGCGTGCCCGGCCCCTGCGGCCCGTGCTCCGAGATCAACTACGACCGCGGCCCCGAGTTCGGCGTCGAGGGCGGCCCCGCCGTCAACGACGAGCGGTACGTGGAGATCTGGAACCTCGTCTTCATGCAGTACGAGCGGGGCGAGGGCATCGGCAAGGAGGACTTCGAGATCCTCGGGGAGCTGCCGAGCAAGAACATCGACACGGGGCTCGGCCTGGAGCGCCTCGCCATGATTCTGCAGGGCGTGCAGAACATGTACGAGATCGACACCTCCATGGCGGTCATCAAGAAGGCCACCGAGCTGACCGGCGTGGCCTACGGCGACGCCCACGCCTCGGACGTCTCCCTGCGCGTGGTCACCGACCACATGCGCACCTCCGTGATGCTCATCGGTGACGGCGTCACCCCCGGCAACGAGGGCCGCGGCTACGTGCTGCGCCGCATCATGCGCCGCGCCATCCGCAACATGCGCCTGCTCGGCGCCACCGGTCCGGTCGTCAAGGACCTGATCGACGTCGTGATCGGGATGATGGGGCAGCAGTACCCCGAGCTGATCACCGACCGGGAGCGGATCGAGAAGGTCGCCCTCGCCGAGGAGAACGCCTTCCTCAAGACGCTGAAGGCCGGCACCAACATCCTCGACACCGCCGTGAGCGACACCAAGGCCGCCGGCGGCACCGTCCTCGCCGGCGACAAGGCCTTCCTGCTCCACGACACCTGGGGCTTCCCGATCGACCTCACCCTGGAGATGGCCGCCGAACAGGGGCTCTCCGTGGACGAGGACGGGTTCCGCCGCCTCATGAAGGAGCAGCGGGAGCGCGCCAAGGCCGACGCCCAGGCCAAGAAGACCGGCCACGCCGGCGCGGGCGCCTACCGCGAGATCGCCGACCAGGCCGGCGCCACCGACTTCGTCGGCTACACCGACACCGAGAGCGAGTCCACGATCGTCGGCATCCTCGTCGACGGCGCCTCCTCCCCGGCCGCCACGGAGGGCGACGAGGTCGAGATCGTCCTCGACCGCACCCCCTTCTACGCCGAGGGCGGCGGCCAGATCGGCGACACCGGACGGATCAAGGTCGACTCCGGTGCCGTCATCGAGGTCCGCGACTGCCAGAAGCCGGTCCCGGGCGTGTACGTCCACAAGGGCGTCGTCCAGGTCGGCGAGATCACCGTCGGCGCCAAGGCCCACGCCTCCATCGACGACCGGCGGCGCAAGGCCATCGCCCGCGCCCACTCGGCCACCCACCTCACCCACCAGGCCCTGCGCGACGCCCTCGGCCCGACGGCCGCCCAGGCCGGTTCCGAGAACCAGCCCGGCCGCTTCCGCTTCGACTTCGGCTCGCCGTCCGCCGTTCCGACGGCCGTGATGACCGACGTCGAGCAGAAGATCAACGAGGTGCTCGCCCGCGACCTGGACGTGCGTGCCGACGTCATGGGCATCGACGAGGCCAAGAAGCAGGGCGCCATCGCCGAGTTCGGCGAGAAGTACGGCGAGCGCGTGCGCGTGGTGACCATCGGCGACTTCTCCAAGGAGCTGTGCGGCGGCACCCACGTGCACAACACCGCCCAGCTCGGCCTGGTCAAGCTGCTCGGCGAGTCGTCCATCGGCTCCGGCGTCCGCCGCATCGAGGCCCTGGTCGGCGTGGACGCCTACAACTTCCTCGCCCGGGAGCACACGGTCGTCGCCCAGCTCCAGGAGCTGATCAAGGGCCGCCCGGAGGAGCTCCCGGAGAAGGTCTCCGCCATGCTCGGCAAGCTGAAGGACGCCGAGAAGGAGATCGAGAAGTTCCGCGCCGAGAAGGTCCTCCAGGCCGCCGGCGGCCTCGCCGACTCCGCCAAGGACGTGCGCGGCGTCGCCCTGGTCACCGGCCAGGTCCCCGACGGCACCACCGCCGACGACCTGCGCAAGCTGGTCCTCGACGTCCGCGGCCGCATCCAGGGCGGCCGGGCCGCGGTCGTGGCCCTGTTCACCACGGTGGGCGGCAAGCCCCTGACGGTGATCGCCACCAACGAGGCCGCCCGTGAGCGCGGTCTCAAGGCCGGTGACCTGGTCCGGGCCGCCGCCAAGACCCTCGGCGGCGGCGGTGGCGGCAAGCCCGACGTCGCCCAGGGCGGCGGCCAGAACCCGGCCGCCATCGGCGACGCCGTGGAAGCCGTCGAGCGGCTCGTGGCGGACACCGCCAAGTGAGCGCCGACCAGCAGGGGACCCCGGCGCTGCGCCGGGGCCGCCGCCTCGCCATCGACGTCGGGGACGCCCGTATCGGGGTCGCTTCGTGCGACCCCGACGGGATCCTCGCCACGCCGGTGGAGACCGTCCCCGGACGGGACGTTCCGGCGGCGCACCGCCGTCTGAGGCAGCTCGTCGACGAGTACGAGCCGATCGAGGTCGTCGTCGGCCTCCCTCGCTCCCTCAAGGGGGGCGAGGGCCCGGCGGCGGTCAAGGTCCGCGGCTTCGCGCAGGAGCTGGCCAGGGGCATCGCGCCCGTCCCGGTGCGTCTCGTCGACGAGCGGATGACGACCGTGACCGCCAGTCAGGGACTGCGCGCCTCCGGAGTGAAGTCGAAGAAGGGGCGGTCCGTCATCGACCAGGCCGCCGCTGTGATCATCCTCCAGCAGGCGCTGGAATCCGAACGGGTGTCAGGCAGAGCCCCCGGTGAGGGCGTCGAAGTGGTCAGCTGATCGCGATACGGTAACGTTCCGCGCGATGCGGAGGCATTCGAACAGCCACCGCACAGCAAGAGGCGGAACGGAAGCCGGCCCCCATGACAGGCCGCGCGCACCACCGTCTCGCGGCTCTAGGGGATCGATGACTGAGTATGGCCGGGGCCCAGGCTCCGAACCGTGGCATCCGGAGGACCCGTTGCACGGGGACGGCGGATGGGGCGGACAGCAGGCTCATACGGGTCAGCAGTCACCCTACGGCGGCCAGCCACAGCAGTATCCGGAGCAGCAGCCCGAGCAGCCGCAGTACGGCGAGTGGGGCGACGGAGGCCAGGCCTCGTACGGTCAGCAGCCGCAGCACGACCAGTACGGTCAGCAGTACTCCGCGCAGCAGTACGACCAGTACGGTCAGCAGCACTCCGGGCACCAGTACGACCAGTACGGCCGGCATCAGCAGCACCCCGAGCCGCAGTACGACCAGTACGGTCAGCAGCGGCACGAGCAGCCGCACGACCAGCAGCAGTACCCCTCCCAGGAACAGCCGCAGCAGGGCTACGACAACACGGGCTGGGGCACCGGCGCGCAGCCCCACGCCCAGTACCCCCCCGACCCGTCGGACCCCTACGGTCAGCAGACCCCCTCCTACGGCGGCGAGCAGCAGGACCCGTACGGAACGCCGGAGGCGTACCCGCCGCCGGAGCCCCCCACCCGGCGGCGCGCGGAACCCGAGCCGCAGCGCACCGACTGGGACCCCGGTCCCGACGAGGGCGAACACGCCTTCTTCGCCGGCGGGGACGACGGCGGGGACGCCGGAGCCGACGACGGCGCCGACGACAAGGGCGAGGACGCCGGGCGCGGTGAACGCAGGGGCCGGGGCGGCAAGCCCAGGAAGCGCCGCAACGGATGTGCCTGCCTCGTGGTCTGCCTGGTGCTGGGCGGTGGCGTGGCCGGGGTCGGCTATTTCGGTTACCAGTTCTACCAGGATCGTTTCGGCGCGGCTCCGGACTTCGCGGGCGACGGCAACGGTGAGGCGGTGACCGTCACCATCCCGAAGGGCGCGGGCGGCTCGACCATCGGCCAGGAGCTCAAGCGCCAGGGCGTGGTGAAGAGCGTCGACGCCTTCATCGCCGCCCAGGAGAGCAATCCCCGCGGCAAGACCATCCAGGACGGCGTGTACACGCTGCAGAAGGAGATGTCGGCCGCGAGCGCGGTCGAACTGCTGCTCAGCCCCAAGAGCCGCAGCAACCTGATCATCGCCGAGGGCAAGCGCAACGCCGACGTCTACAAGCTCATCGACAAGCGCCTCGAGGTGGCCGAGGGCACCACGGCCCAGGTCGCCAAGACCCAGTGGAAGAGCCTCGGCCTGCCCGACTGGGCGATGAACCACAAGAACGTGAAGGACCCCCTGGAGGGCTTCCTCTACCCGTCCAGCTACTCGGCGGCCAAGGGCCAGAAGCCCGCGGACGTGCTGAAGCAGATGGTGGCACGTGCCAACGAGCAGTACGAGAAGGCCGGGCTCGCGGAGAAGGCGGAGGGCCTCGGTCTCGAAGGTCCCTGGCAGCTGCTCACCGTGGCGAGCCTGGTGCAGGCCGAGGGCAAGACCCACGAGGACTTCCGCAAGATGGCCGAGGTCGTCTACAACCGGCTCAAGCCCGGCAACACCGAGACCAACCAGGAGCTTCAGTTCGACTCGAGCTTCAACTACCTGATGGGGCAGAGCAAGATCCGCATCAGCGAGGCCGAGATCAACAGCAACCCGGACCCGTACAACACCTACACCAACAGGGGCCTGCCGCCCGGGCCCATCGGCAATCCCGGCGAAGAGGCCATGCAGGCGGCGCTGAACCCCACGCAGGACGGCTGGATGTACTTCGTGGCCACCGACGGCGTGAACAAGACCGAGTTCGCCAAGACACACGACGAGTTCCTGACGCTGAAGGACAAGTTCGATGCCGCCGCAGGCAACTGACCGCCGTCGAGCCGCCGTTCTCGGCTCCCCGATCGGTCACTCCCTCTCCCCGGTACTGCACCGCACCGCCTACGCCGAGCTGGGGCTGGACAACTGGACGTACGACCGCTTCGACGTCGACGAGGCGGCGTTGCCGGGCTTCTTCGAGGAACTCGGCCCCGAGTGGGCCGGGCTGTCGCTGACCATGCCGCTCAAGCGGGCGGTCATCCCGCTGCTCGACGGGATCAGCGAGACGGCGGCCTCCGTGGACGCGGTGAACACCGTCGTCCTCACCGAGGACGGCCGGAAGACCGGCGACAACACCGACATCCCCGGCATGGTCGCCGCCCTGCGCGAGCACGGCGTCGAGAAGGTCGAGACCGCCGCGGTCCTCGGCGCCGGCGCCACCGCGTCCTCCGCGCTGGCCGCGCTGGCCCGGATCTGCACGGGCGAGGTCGCCGTCTACGTGCGCAGTGAGGCACGCGCCGCCGAAATGCGGGGCTGGGCCGAGCGGCTGGAAGTCGAGGTGCGCGTCGCGGACTGGTCGGACGCCGAGGAGGCGCTGCGCGCCCCGTTGGTCGTGGCCACCACCCCGGCCGGCACCACCGACGCCCTCGCCGCTGCCGTACCCGGGATGCCGTCGACCCTCTTCGACGTGCTCTACGACCCCTGGCCCACCGCGCTCGCCGCCCGCTGGTCGGCGTACGGCGGTGCCGTCGTCAGCGGACTCGACCTGCTGCTGCACCAGGCGGTCCTCCAGGTGGAGCGGATGACGGGCCGCGCGCCGGCCCCGCTCGCCGCCATGCGCACGGCGGGGGAGCGGGCCCTCGCGGGCCGTTAGGCGCCCGAGCAGGAGACCGCCCGTCGGAGGGCGGTGCGGACGGTCAGCCCTTCCCGGCCGCGGCGGGGCGGCAGCCCGTCCGGCAGATGGACCGGCGACCGGCCACGGCCGCCGACGTGGGAGGATCGGAGGTGGCGGACCGGGGCCCGCGCACCCGGACCCGCCGTCGCCGTACGCACAGCAGACGCGTACACAGGCATAACCGGGGCGCGAGCACTGAGGAGCACCGTTGAGCAGGTTGCGCTGGCTGACCGCGGGGGAGTCCCACGGTCCCGCACTCGTCGCGACGCTGGAGGGTCTGCCCGCCGGCGTACCGATCACCACGGACATGGTGGCGGACCATCTGGCGAGGCGGCGGCTCGGCTATGGTCGCGGTGCCCGGATGAAGTTCGAGCGGGACGAGGTGACCTTCCTCGGCGGCGTCCGGCACGGCCTCACCCTCGGCTCCCCCGTCGCGATCATGGTGGGCAACACCGAGTGGCCCAAGTGGGAACAGGTCATGGCGGCCGACCCGGTGGACCCGGAGGTACTCGCCGGCCTCGCCCGCAACGCGCCGCTGACCCGCCCCCGTCCCGGCCACGCCGACCTCGCGGGCATGCAGAAGTACGGTTTCGACGAGGCCCGGCCGATCCTGGAGCGCGCCTCCGCGCGGGAGACGGCCGCCCGGGTCGCGCTGGGTGCCGTGGCGCGGTCGTACCTCAAGGAGACGGCCGGCATCGAGGTCGTCAGCCACGTCGTCGAGCTGGCCGCCGCCAAGGCCCCCTACGGCGTGTACCCGACCCCCGCGGACGTCGAGCGGCTGGACGCCGACCCGGTGCGCTGCCTGGACGCGGACGCCTCGAAGGCGATGGTCGCGGAGATCGACCAGGCCCACAAGGACGGTGACACCCTCGGCGGAGTGGTCGAGGTGCTGGCGTACGGCGTCCCCGTGGGCCTCGGCTCGCACGTGCACTGGGACCGGCGGCTGGACGCGCGGCTGGCCGCCGCCCTCATGGGCATCCAGGCCATCAAGGGCGTGGAGGTCGGCGACGGCTTCGGTCTCGCGCGGGTGCCCGGTTCCAAGGCGCACGACGAGATCCTCACCGGCCCCGACGGCATCAGGCGGGCGTCCGGCCGCTCCGGTGGCACCGAGGGCGGTCTCACCACCGGCGAGCTGCTGCGCGTGAAGGCGGCGATGAAGCCCATCGCGACCGTGCCGCGGGCCCTGCGGACGGTGGACGTCGCCACCGGCGAGGCCGCGCAGGCCCACCACCAGCGCTCCGACGTGTGCGCGGTGCCGGCCGCCGGCATCGTCGCCGAGGCCATGGTCGCCCTGGTCCTGGCGGACGCGGTGGCGGAGAAGTTCGGCGGCGACAGCGTGCCGGAGACCCGGCGCAACGTGCGGTCGTACCTCGACAATCTGGCCGTCCGATGAGCACGCCGCTGGTCGTCCTGGTCGGCCCCATGGGCGTCGGCAAGTCCACGGTCGGGCGGCTGCTGGCCGAGCGCCTCGGCACCGGTTACCGGGACACCGACGAGGACATCGTCTCCGCGCAGGGGCGGACCATCGCCGAGATCTTCGTGGACGAGGGCGAGCCCGCCTTCCGCGCCCTGGAGAAGCAGGCCGTGCGCACGGCCCTCGCCGAGCACGACGGCGTCCTCGCCCTCGGCGGCGGCGCGATCCTGGACGCGGACACCCGCGGCCTGCTCGCCGGGCAGCGCGTCGTCTACCTCTCGATGGACGTCGACGAGGCCGTCAGGCGCACCGGCCTCAACGTCGCGCGCCCGCTCCTGGCGGTCAACCCGCGCAAACAGTGGCGCGAGCTGATGGAGGCCCGCCGGCACCTCTACGAGGAGGTCGCCACGGTCGTCGTGGCCACGGACGGCCGTACGCCGGAAGAAGTCACCCAAGCCGCTCTCGACGCAGTGGAGCTGAAGGAAGCATGAGCGAGGCAGTCACCCGGATCCAGGTCGGCGGCACCGCGGGATCCGACCCCTACGAGGTCCTGGTGGGCCGCCAGCTCCTGGGCGAGCTCGGCGGTCTGATCGGCGCGCAGGCCAAGCGGGTCGCGGTGATCCACCCCGAGGCGCTGGCCGAGACGGGGGACGCGCTGCGCGCCGACCTCGCCGAGCAGGGCTACGACGCGATCGCCATCCAGGTGCCCAACGCCGAGGAGGCCAAGACCGCGGAGGTCGCCGCCTACTGCTGGAAGGCGCTCGGCCAGTCCGGGTTCACCCGCACCGACGTCATCGTCGGTGTCGGCGGCGGTGCCAGCACCGACCTGGCCGGGTTCGTGGCGGCCACCTGGCTGCGCGGGGTGCGCTGGATCGCCGTCCCGACCACCGTGCTGGCCATGGTCGACGCGGCCGTCGGCGGCAAGACCGGCATCAACACCGCCGAGGGCAAGAATCTCGTCGGCGCCTTCCACCCGCCGGCCGGCGTCCTGTGCGACCTCGCCGCCCTGGACTCCCTCCCGGTCAACGACTACGTCTCCGGCCTCGCCGAGGTCATCAAGGCCGGTTTCATCGCCGACCCGGTGATCCTGGACCTGATCGAGTCCGACCCCCAGGCCGCGCGCACCCCGGCCGGGCCGCACACCGCCGAGCTGATCGTGCGCTCGATCAGGGTCAAGGCGGAGGTCGTCTCGTCCGACCTGAAGGAAGCGGGCCTCAGGGAGATCCTGAACTACGGCCACACGCTCGGCCACGCCATCGAGAAGAACGAGCGCTACAAGTGGCGCCACGGCGCCGCGGTCTCGGTCGGCATGCACTTCGCGGCCGAACTGGGCCGCCTCGCGGGCCGCCTGGACGACGCCACCGCCGACCGCCACCGCAGCATCCTCGAAGCGGTCGGGCTGCCGCTGCACTACCGCCACGACCAGTGGCCCAAGCTGGTCGAGAACATGAAGGTCGACAAGAAGTCCCGCGGCGACCTGCTGCGCTTCGTCGTCCTGGACGGGCTGGCGAGGCCCACCATCCTGGAGGGACCCGACCCGGCCGTCCTCCTCGCCGCCTACGGCGAGGTGGGCGAGTAGTACCCCGGCGCACCTTCCGTCCGATTCGCCTTGCCGGACGGGCACTTCGAGCCGCCCCCGGCCGTTTCACCGAACGACGGCAGGGGGCGGTACCGTTCGGACGGGGGTTCCTCCACGCCCTTTAGGCTGTGGGGGAAAGCGGGCGGGCGACCGTCCCGCCGACAGCGCCCATCGCCTGTACGAGACGGAGTGGCACCGGATGCAGCACGCAGTGGGTTCTCCGCTGCCGCCGCCCCCTCAGCCGGGGCACGGACCGGCCGTCGGCTGGTCCCCGGCCGCACACCACCCGGGTCCGCCGCACCAGGGCTCCGCCCCCGTGCCGCCGCCAGGGACGCAGGGACACCCCGTGCGGGCCCCGCACCCCGTGACCCAGCAGCACCCCGCCGCGCAGCCGCCGCCCGCCCCGCAGCAGCCGCCCGCCCCGCGGCAGGTGCCGGGTCCGCACCAGGCGGCCCCGGTGCCGCCCGTGCCGGAAGCCACCGGTCACCTGTCGCTGCCGCCGGGCGGTCCCGTGACCGCCCCCAGCGTGCCCCCTGCCGCGGCAGCCGCGCCCGACCCCACCACGACGACCCTCGCGGTGCTGCTCATCGGCCCCGCGGGCGCCGGCAAGACCAGCGTCGCCAAGTACTGGGCGGACCACCGCAGGGTCCCCACCGCGCACATCAGCCTGGACGACGTCCGTGAATGGGTCCGCTCCGGCTTCGCCGACCCCCAGACGGGCTGGAACGAGCACTCCGAGGCCCAGTACCGTCTCGCTCGCCGCACCTGCGGTTTCTCCGCACGCAACTTCCTCGCCAACGGCATCTCCTGCATCCTGGACGACGCGGTCTTCCCGGACCGCCCGGTCGTCGGCCTCGGCGGCTGGAAGCGGCACGTGGGCCCCGGCCTGCTCCCCGTCGTCCTTCTGCCGGGCCTGGACATCGTCCTGGAGCGCAACGCCGAACGCAGCGGCAACCGGCGGCTCACCGACGAGGAGGTCGCCCGCATCCACGGCCGTATGGCCGGCTGGTACGGCTCGGGCCTTCCCATCATCGACAACTCCCAGCTCGACGTACCGGAAACGGCCCAGGTCCTGGACGAGGTCCTGTCCCGGTCGATAGCCAGCCCACCGAACTGGTAACGGACGGGGACAGAACAGAGGGGCACCCCCAAGAGGGCGCGGGGAACCGCGCACCCTCTTCGGGGCCGCCCCCGCCGGCCGACGCGAAACCACGACAGGCCCCGACCCGGCCGGCGCACCGGCCTGCCCGGACTCCTCCCCACTCGGCCTCTCCCGAGCGGCGCCCCCCGAGCGGAGCTCTTACGCTCGGCTCATGTCAGAGGTGTACGCGGCCCGCCGGACGCGCCTACGAGAACGCTGCAACGCGGGCGGCAGCGCGGCGGCGCTCGTCTCCCGGCCCGCCAACGTGCGCTATCTCGCGGGCGCCGCCCCGCACGGGGCCGTGCTGCTGCTGGGCAAGGCCGAGGACCTGCTGGTCTGCTCGGGACCTCCGGGCGACCGGCCGGCGGACGGCCGGCCCGACGAGTCGCTGCCGGTGCGGGTCCTGTCCGGCCCCGGCGGCGACCCGGCCGTCGCGGCCACCCGTCTCGCCGCGGCGCAGGGTGCAGAGTCCCTCGCCACGGAGGACCACCACCTCACCGTGGTCCGGCACCGCGCGATGCGCTCGGTGGCGCCTCGGCTCCGTCTGACCGACCTCGGTCAAGCGGTCGAACAGCTCCGGGTGGTCAAGGACGAGGAGGAGATCTCCTGCCTGCGCATCGGCGCGGAGATCGCCGACCAGGCCCTCGGCGAGCTCCTGGAGTCCATCCTGGTGGGCCGCACCGAGCGGCACCTCGCCCTGGAACTGGAGCGCCGCCTCGTCGACCACGGCGCCGACGGGCCCGCCTTTCCGACGTCCGTCGGCACCGGCCCCCATGCGGGGCGCCCCGGACACCGGCCCACCGACCGGCGTGTGGAGGAGGGCGACTTCCTCTCCGTCTGCCTGGGCGCGACGTACCGCGGATACCGCTGCGAGATCGGCCGTACGTTCGTCATCGGCACCTCGCCCGCCGACTGGCAGATCGAGCTGTACGACCTCGTCTTCTCCGCGCAGCGGGCCGGCCGGGAGGCCCTGGTACCCGGCGCCGCCTGCCGCGACGTGGACCGCGCGGCCCGCCACGTACTGGACTCAGCCGGGTACGCGGAGAACCTTCCGACCCTCACCGGACACGGTGTCGGACTGGAAATCGACGAGGACCCGCAGTTGGCCCCCGCGGCCATGGGTAAACTGGACGCTTGTGTGCCGGTCACCGTCGAACCGGGGGTCCACCTCCCGGGCCGGGGCGGGGTCCGGATCGATGACACGCTCGTCGTACGCCCCGAGGCGGACGGCGGACCCGAGCTACTCACCATCACGACCAAGGAGCTGCTCGCGCTCTAGCCTCGCGCTGTGCGCACGCCCCGGGGTCGTCCACGTCAGTCCAGTCCAGGAGATTCCGCAACCGTGGCTTCCACGAACGACCTCAAGAACGGCATGGTGCTCAAGCTCGAAGGCGGCCAGCTCTGGTCCGTCGTCGAGTTCCAGCACGTCAAGCCCGGCAAGGGCCCGGCCTTCGTGCGCACCAAGCTCAAGAACGTGCTCTCCGGCAAGGTCGTCGACAAGACCTTCAACGCCGGCGTCAAGGTCGAGACGGCCACTGTCGACAAGCGCGACATGCAGTTCTCGTACATGGACGGCGACTACTTCGTCTTCATGGACATGGAGACCTACGACCAGCTGCACATCGACCGCAAGGTCGTCGGTGACGCCGCCAACTTCCTCATCGAGGGGTTCGAGGCCACCGTCGCGCAGCACGAGGGCGAGGTGCTCTTCGTCGAGCTGCCGGCCGCCGTCGAGCTGACCATCCAGGAGACCGAGCCGGGCGTCCAGGGCGACCGCTCCACCGGCGGCACCAAGCCGGCGACCCTGGAGACCGGTCACCAGATCAACGTCCCGCTCTTCATCACCACCGGTGAGAAGATCAAGGTCGACACCCGCACGAGCGACTACCTCGGCCGGGTGAACAGCTAACCGTGGCTGCCCGCAACACGGCCCGCAAGCGCGCCTTCCAGATCCTCTTCGAGGGCGATCAGCGCGGCGCCGACGTCCTGACGGTCCTCGCGGACTGGGTCCGGCACTCCCGGTCCGACACCCGGCAGCCGCCGGTGAGCGAGTACACGATGGAGCTGGTGGAGGGCTACGCCGAGCGCGCGCAGCGCATCGACGAGCTCATCTCCCAGTACTCGGTCGGATGGACGCTCGACCGCATGCCGGTCGTGGACCGCAACATCCTGCGTCTCGGTGCATACGAGCTGATCTGGATGGACGCGACCCCGGACGCCGTCGTCCTCGACGAGATGGTGCAGCTGGCGAAGGAGTTCTCCACGGACGAGTCGCCGGCGTTCGTCAACGGCCTGCTCGGCCGGCTGAAGGAGCTCAAGCCCTCCCTGCGCCGCGACGAGGCCTGACAGAAGACCCGCACACGCCGGAGGGCCCGCAGCGAAGACTCACGCTGCGGGCCCTCCGGCGTGCGCCCGGGGTGCCGGGGCGCACGGTCAGGTCCGTACAACACCGCCGGGGTGGCCGGAACCGTTGGGTTCCGGCCACCCCGGCGGCACGTTTCTGCTGTGGCGGCTGTGGGTCAGGCGTCCTCGTGGGACGCCACCGCGCGACGCGCGTCCGCGTCCAGGACGCCCCAGCTGATCAGCTGCTCGGTGAGGACCGAGGGGGACTGGTCGTAGATGACGGCGAGTGTGCGCAGGTCGTCCTGGCGGATCGAGAGCACCTTGCCGTTGTAGTCACCGCGCTGCGACTGGATGGTGGCCGCGTAGCGCTGGAGCGGGCCCGCCTTCTCGGCCGGCACCGTGGCCAGTCGCTCCAGGTCCAGGACCAGCTTCGGCGGCGGCTCGGCGGCGCCGCCCGGGGTGGTGCCCGGCAGCAGCTCCTGCACGGGAACGCCGTAGAAATCCGCCAGCTCGGCGAGGCGCTGCACGGTCACGGCGCGGTCGCCGCGCTCGTACGAACCGACCACCACGGCCTTCCAGCGGCCCTGGGACTTCTCCTCGACACCGTGGAGGGAAAGGCCCTGCTGGGTGCGGATGGCCCGGAGCTTGGCCCCGAGCTGTTTGGCGTATTCGCTGGACATATGGCTCCCCGGACAAGGTGTCGACGCGGCCTGCTGTGTTGCGTGCCGCGCGGCTGGTAACTCACTGTGAGGTTACGCAGCGTTACTCTCCTGCGTCAAGCCGAATGGTCCGCACCGGCTCTTCCGTGGTATCCGCGATCCATTGCTCCAAGCGGGTGACGTGCGCGTGGCGGGAGGGTGATGTGGGCGTGTCCGGGGGGTCGTCGGAGCGGTTCTGTGAGCCTGATACCGTAGGTGGCGCAAATCCGACGTCCTTTAAGGTCCGTCCCGTGAGGCGGAGAAGGAGGTCCGTTTCGTATGGACACGCAGCAGGACTCCCAGCCGGACCCGCGCTCCGACGCGCGGCCCGTTCTCGAGGGCCCCGACATCGCACGGGTCCTGACCCGCATCGCCCACGAGATCGTCGAACGCGCCAAGGGCGCCGACGACGTGGTGCTCCTCGGCATTCCGACCCGGGGCGTCTTCCTCGCCCGGCGGCTCGCCGCCAAGCTCGAGCAGATCACCGACCGCACGATGCCGGTCGGCTCGCTCGACATCACCATGTACCGCGACGACCTGCGCATGCACCCGCCGCGGACGCTCGCCCGCACCGAGATCCCCGGTGACGGCATCGACGGCCGCCTCGTCGTCCTCGTCGACGACGTGCTCTTCTCCGGTCGCACCATCCGCGCCGCCCTCGACGCGCTGAACGACATCGGCCGCCCGCGCGCGGTACAGCTCGCGGTCCTCGTCGACCGCGGCCACCGCGAACTGCCCATCCGCGCCGACTACGTCGGCAAGAACCTCCCCACGTCGCTGCGGGAGACGGTCAAGGTCCAGCTCGCCGAGGAGGACGGTCGCGACACCGTGCTGCTCGGCGCCAAGCCGGCCACCCCGGGCGCCCACCCGTAGCACTCCGGCGTACGCCCCGTGCCGTACGTCCGCTCGGCGCGCCCGCGCCCGCGCCCGCGCGCGTGCCAGGCCGCCCGGATCCTCCTGTTTTCTTCCGCATGAACCGTCTTACGGAGCCTGACAGATGCAGCGTCATCTCATCTCGGCCGCCGACCTCTCCCGCGACGACGCCGTCCTGATCCTCGACACCGCCGAGGAGATGGCCCGGGTCGCCGACCGGCCGATCAAGAAACTGCCGACCCTGCGCGGCCGGACCGTCGTCAACCTCTTCTTCGAGGACTCCACCCGGACCCGGATCTCCTTCGAGGCCGCGGAGAAGCGCCTGTCCGCGGACGTCATCAACTTCACGGCCAAGGGCTCGAGCGTCTCCAAGGGCGAGTCCCTGAAGGACACCGCCCAGACCCTGGAGGCCATGGGCGTCGACGCCGTCGTCATCCGGCACGGCGCCTCCGGCGCCCCGTACCGCCTGGCCACCTCGGGCTGGATCGACGCCCACGTCATCAACGCCGGCGACGGCACCCACCAGCACCCCACCCAGGCCCTGCTGGACGCCTTCACCATGCGCCGCCGCCTGGTCGGCCGTGACGCCGGCCTCGGCAAGGACCTGGACGGCCGCCGCGTCACCCTGGTCGGCGACGTCCTGCACAGCAGGGTCGCCCGTTCCAACGTCGACCTGCTGCACACCCTCGGCGCCGAGGTCACCCTCGTCGCCCCGCCCACCCTGCTGCCGGTCGGCGTGGAGACCTGGCCCTGCGAGGTCTCCTACGACCTCGACAGCACCCTGCCGAAGTCCGACGCGGTGATGATGCTGCGCGTGCAGCGCGAGCGCATGAACGCCGCGTTCTTCCCCACCGAGCGCGAGTACTCCCGCCGCTACGGCCTCGACGGCGACCGCATGGCGAAGATGCCCGAGCACGCCATCGTGATGCACCCCGGCCCCATGGTCCGCGGCATGGAGATCACCGCCGAGGTCGCCGACTCCGACCGCTGCACCGTGGTCGAACAGGTCACCAACGGCGTCTCCATCCGGATGGCCGTCCTGTACCTGCTGCTCGGCGGCAACGAACCCGCCGTCACCCACGCCCGCACCACCGAGGAGAAGTAAGACAGATGAGCAAGATCCTGATCCGTGGTGCGAAGGTGCTCGGCGGCGAGCCGCAGGACGTGCTGATCGACGGTGAGACGATCAGCCAGGTCGGCACCGGTCTGTCCGCCGAGGGCGCCGAGGTCGTGGAGGCGGACGGCAAGGTGCTGCTGCCCGGCCTGGTCGACCTGCACACCCACCTGCGCGAGCCCGGCCGCGAGGACTCCGAGACCGTCCTGACCGGCACGCGCGCGGCGGCGAGCGGCGGCTACACCAACGTCTTCGCCATGGCCAACACCTTCCCGGTCGCCGACACCGCCGGCGTCGTCGAGCAGGTCTGGCGGCTCGGCCAGGAGTCCGGCTACTGCGACGTGCAGCCCGTCGGCGCCGTCACGGTCGGCCTGGAGGGCAGCAAGCTCGCCGAGCTGGGCGCCATGCACGAGTCCGCGGCCGGCGTCACCGTCTTCTCCGACGACGGCAAGTGCGTCCACGACGCCGTGATCATGCGCCGCGCCCTGGAGTACGTGAAGGCCTTCGGCGGCGTCGTCGCCCAGCACGCGCAGGAGCCCCGGCTCACCGAGGGCGCCCAGATGAACGAGGGCGTCGTCTCCGCCGAGCTGGGCCTGGGCGGCTGGCCCGCCGTCGCCGAGGAGTCGATCATCGCCCGGGACGTGCTGCTCGCCGAGCACGTCGGCTCCCGCGTCCACATCTGCCACCTGTCGACGGCGGGCAGCGTCGAGATCGTCCGCTGGGCCAAGTCCCGCGGCATCGACGTCACCGCCGAGGTCACCCCGCACCACCTGCTGCTCACCGACGAGCTGGTCCGCTCGTACAACCCGGTGTACAAGGTGAACCCGCCGCTGCGCACCGAGCGCGACGTCATGGCGCTGCGCGAGGCGCTCGCCGACGGCACGATCGACATCGTCGCCACCGACCACGCCCCGCACCCGCACGAGGACAAGGACTGCGAGTGGGCCGCCGCCGCCATGGGCATGGTCGGCCTGGAGACCGCGCTGTCGGTGGTCCAGGACACCATGGTGGACACGGGCCTGCTGGACTGGGCCGGCGTCGCCGACCGCATGTCCTTCAAGCCCGCGCGGATCGGACGGGCCACCGGACACGGCCGTCCCGTCTCGGCTGGTGAGCCCGCCAACCTCACCCTCGTCGACACGGCATACCGTGGCCAGGTGGACCCCGCGGGCTTCGCCTCGCGCAGCCGCAACACCCCGTACGAGGGGCGTGAGCTGCCGGGCCGCGTGACGCACACGTGGCTGCGGGGCAAGGCCACGCTCGTCGACGGGAAGCTCACGTGACATCTGTAGCACCGGTAATCCTGCTGGCCGCCGAGAAGGAATCGGCGGAAGTGACCGACTGGGCCGCCCGCGTCGGCTGGGTCGTCGGCCTCGGCCTGTTCGTCGCGCTCGTCTACTGGCTGATGCGCGAGGGCTGGAAGTGGCGCGGCACCCTCCAGGGCGACCTCCCGGAGCTGCCCAGCGCGCCGGAAGGCGACTTCCCGGCCAGACTGGCGATGAGCGGCCGCTACCACGGCTCCACCACCGCCGGGCAGTGGCTGGACCGCATCGTGGCGCACGGCCTGGGCACCCGCAGCCGGGTGGAGCTCACCCTGACGGACGCGGGACTGGACGTCGTACGCCCCGGCGCGAACGACTTCTTCGTCCCCGTCGGCGCGCTGCGCGAGGCGCGGCTCGACAAGGGCATCGCCGGCAAGGTCCTCACCGAGGGCGGCCTGCTGGTCGTCACCTGGGCGCACGGCGACAAGCTGATCGACTCCGGCTTCCGCTCCGACCACGCGGCCGAGCACAACGAATGGGTCGAGACACTGAACGACATGATCAACAAGACGGAAACGGAAGGCGCACGATGACGACCTCCACCAGGGGAGTTGACAGGACTCCCGCCGTACTCGTCCTGGAGGACGGCCGGATCTTCCGCGGCCGTTCCTACGGGGCCGTGGGGGCCACCTTCGGCGAAGCCGTGTTCTCCACCGGCATGACCGGCTACCAGGAGACCCTCACCGACCCGTCGTACCACCGCCAGGTCGTCGTCATGACCGCCCCGCACGTGGGCAACACGGGCGTCAACGACGACGACATGGAGTCCGGGAAGATCTGGGTCGCCGGCTACGTCGTGCGCGACCCCGCGCGCGTGCCGTCCAGCTGGCGCTCCACCCGCTCGCTGGACGAGGAACTGGCGGCCCAGGGCGTCGTCGGCATCTCCGGCATCGACACCCGCGCCCTCACCCGCCACCTGCGCGAGCGCGGCGCCATGCGCGTCGGCATCTTCTCCGGCGACGCGGTCATCGCCGACGACGCCCTGCTCGCCCAGGTCCGCGAGGCCCCCGAGATGACCGGCGCCGACCTCTCCGCCGAGGTCGCCACCACCGAGGCGTACGTCGTCCCGGCGATCGGCGAGAAGAAGTTCACCGTCGCCGCCGTCGACCTCGGCATCAAGGGCATGACCCCGCACCGCATGGCCGAGCGCGGCATCGAGGTGCACGTGCTGCCGGCGACCACGACCGTCGAGGACGTGTACGCGGTCGACCCCGACGGCGTGTTCTTCTCCAACGGCCCCGGCGACCCGTCCACCGCCGACCACCCGGTCTCGGTCATGCGGGGCGTCCTGGAGCGCGGCACCCCGCTCTTCGGCATCTGCTTCGGCAACCAGATCCTGGGCCGCGCCCTCGGCTTCGGCACCTTCAAGCTGAAGTACGGCCACCGCGGCATCAACCAGCCGGTGCAGGACCGCACCACCGGCAAGGTCGAGGTCACCGCGCACAACCACGGATTCGCCGTCGACGCCCCGCTCGACAAGGTCTCCGACACCCCCTACGGCCGCGCCGAGGTCTCCCACGTCTGCCTCAACGACAACGTGGTGGAGGGCCTCCAGCTTCTCGACAGGCCGGCCTTCAGCGTCCAGTACCACCCCGAAGCGGCGGCCGGCCCGCACGACGCCGCCTACCTGTTCGACCGCTTCGTTTCCCTGATGGAGGGCCAGCGTGCCTAAGCGCACCGATATCCAGTCCGTCCTGGTCATCGGCTCCGGCCCGATCGTCATCGGCCAGGCCGCCGAGTTCGACTACTCCGGCACCCAGGCGTGCCGGGTCCTGAAGGCGGAGGGCCTGCGGGTCGTCCTGGTGAACTCCAACCCGGCGACGATCATGACCGACCCGGAGATCGCCGACGCCACCTACGTCGAGCCGATCACCCCGGAGTTCGTCGAGAAGATCATCGCCAAGGAGCGCCCCGACGCGCTGCTGCCCACCCTGGGCGGCCAGACGGCGCTCAACACCGCCATCTCGTTGCACGACAACGGCGTCCTGGAGAAGTACGGCGTCGAGCTGATCGGCGCCAACGTGCAGGCGATCCACAAGGGCGAGGACCGCGACCTGTTCAAGGAGGTCGTCGAGGAGGTCCGCAGGAAGATCGGCCACGGCGAGTCCGCCCGGTCCTACATCTGCCACTCCATGGACGACGTCCTCAAGGGCGTCGAGGAGCTCGGCGGCTACCCGGTCGTCGTCCGCCCCTCCTTCACCATGGGCGGCGCCGGCTCCGGCTTCGCCCACGACGAGGAGGAGCTGCGCCGCATCGCCGGCCAGGGCCTCACCCTCTCGCCGACCACCGAGGTGCTCCTGGAGGAGTCCATCCTCGGCTGGAAGGAGTACGAGCTGGAGCTGATGCGCGACAAGAACGACAACGTCGTGGTCGTCTGCTCCATCGAGAACTTCGACCCCATGGGCGTCCACACCGGCGACTCGATCACCGTCGCGCCCGCGATGACGCTGACCGACCGCGAGTACCAGGTGCTGCGCGACGTCGGCATCGCGATCATCCGCGAGGTCGGCGTCGACACCGGCGGCTGCAACATCCAGTTCGCGGTGAACCCGGCCGACGGCCGCGTCATCGTCATCGAGATGAACCCGCGCGTCTCCCGCTCGTCCGCCCTCGCCTCCAAGGCGACCGGCTTCCCCATCGCCAAGATCGCGGCCAAGCTGGCCGTCGGCTACACGCTCGACGAGATCCCGAACGACATCACGCAGGAGACCCCGGCCTCCTTCGAGCCGACCCTCGACTACGTGGTCGTCAAGGCCCCGCGGTTCGCCTTCGAGAAGTTCCCGTCGGCGGACTCCACGCTGACGACCACCATGAAGTCGGTCGGTGAGGCCATGGCCATCGGCCGTAACTTCACCGAGGCCTTCCAGAAGGCGCTGCGCTCGCTGGAGAAGAAGGGCAGCCAGTTCACCTTCGTCGGCGAGCCCGGCGACAAGGCCGCCCTGCTGGAGGAGGCCGTCCGCCCCACCGACGGCCGGATCAACGCCGTCATGCAGGCCATCCGCGCGGGCGCCACGCCCGAGGAGGTCTTCGAGTACACGAAGATCGACCCCTGGTTCGTCGACCAGCTCTTCCTGATCAAGGAGATCGCCGACGAGCTCGCCGGGGCTCCCGAGCTCACCGCCGACCTGCTCGCCGAGGCCAAGCGCCACGGCTTCTCCGACCAGCAGATCGGCGAGATCCGGGGTCTGCGCGAGGACGTCGTCCGCGAGGTGAGGCACGCGCTCGGCATCCGCCCGGTCTACAAGACGGTCGACACCTGCGCCGCCGAGTTCGCCGCGAAGACGCCGTACTTCTACTCCTCCTACGACGAGGAGACCGAGGTCGCCCCGCGGGAGAAGCCGGCCGTCATCATCCTGGGCTCCGGCCCGAACCGCATCGGCCAGGGCATCGAGTTCGACTACTCCTGCGTCCACGCCTCCTTCGCGCTGAGCGACGCCGGGTACGAGACCGTGATGGTCAACTGCAACCCGGAGACCGTCTCCACCGACTACGACACCTCCGACCGGCTGTACTTCGAGCCGCTCACCCTGGAGGACGTCCTGGAGATCGTCCACGCCGAGGCGCAGGCCGGCCCGATCGCGGGCGTGATCGTCCAGCTCGGCGGCCAGACCCCGCTCGGCCTGTCCCAGGCGCTCAAGGACAACGGCGTGCCGGTCGTCGGCACCTCGCCCGAGGCCATCCACGCCGCCGAGGACCGCGGTGCCTTCGGCCGGGTCCTGCAGGAGGCCGGCCTGCCGGCCCCCAAGCACGGCACCGCCACCACCTTCGCCGAGGCCAAGGCCATCGCCGACGAGATCGGCTACCCGGTCCTCGTCCGCCCGTCGTACGTCCTCGGCGGACGCGGCATGGAGATCGTCTACGACGAGACCCGGCTGGAGTCCTACATCGCCGAGTCCACCGAGATCAGCCCCTCCCGGCCGGTCCTGGTCGACCGCTTCCTGGACGACGCGATCGAGATCGACGTCGACGCGCTGTACGACGGCGAGGAGCTGTACCTCGGCGGCGTCATGGAGCACATCGAGGAGGCCGGCATCCACTCCGGCGACTCGGCGTGCGCGCTGCCCCCGATCACGCTGGGCGGCTTCGACATCAAGCGGCTGCGCGCCTCCACCGAGGGCATCGCCGCGGGCGTCGGCGTGCGCGGTCTGATCAACATCCAGTTCGCACTGGCCGGGGACATCCTCTACGTCCTGGAGGCCAACCCGCGCGCCTCGCGGACCGTGCCCTTCACCTCGAAGGCGACCGCGGTGCCGCTCGCCAAGGCCGCCGCGCGGATCTCCCTGGGCGCCACCATCGCCGAGCTGCGCGCCGAGGGCCTGCTCCCGGCGCACGGCGACGGCGGCGAGCTGCCGCTGGACGCGCCGATCTCCGTCAAGGAGGCCGTGATGCCGTGGTCCCGCTTCCGGGACATCCACGGCCGCGGCGTGGACACCGTCCTCGGCCCGGAGATGCGCTCCACCGGCGAGGTCATGGGCATCGACTCCGTCTTCGGCACGGCGTACGCCAAGTCGCAGGCGGGCGCGTACGGCCCGCTGCCGACCAAGGGACGGGCGTTCATCTCCGTCGCCAACCGCGACAAGCGCTCGATGATCTTCCCGGCCCGCGAGCTGGTCGCCCACGGCTTCGAGCTGCTCGCGACCTCCGGCACCGCCGAGGTCCTGCGGCGCAACGGCATCAACGCCACGGTCGTCCGCAAGCAGTCCGAGGGCACCGGTCCGAACGGCGAGAAGACCATCGTCCAGCTGATCCACGACGGCGGGGTCGACCTGATCGTCAACACCCCGTACGGCACCGGCGGCCGCCTCGACGGCTACGACATCCGCACGGCGGCCGTGGCGCGCTCCGTGCCGTGTCTGACGACGGTCCAGGCGCTGGCGGCGGCGGTCCAGGGCATCGACGCCCTCAACCACGGCGACGTGGGAGTGCGCTCCCTCCAGGAACACGCCGAGTTCCTGACCGCGGCCCGCGACTAGCAGCCCCGAGGGGGACACCGGAAACGGTGTCCCCCTCTTCATGAGCCCTTCTTCTCCAGAGCCCGGAAGGGCCCTGTACGAGGCTTCACGAGGACACATGTACACGATCTTCTTCAAGCTCTTCTTCTCCCGCACGGACCCGGAGCGGGCCCACCACATGGCCTTCCGCTGGATCCGCCTCGCCGCCCGCGTCCCCGTGCTGCGCACCTTCGTCGCCGCCGCGCTCGCGCCGCGCCACAAGGAGCTGCGTACGCAGGCCCTCGGACTGCGGATGCACGGGCCCTTCGGGCTCGCCGCCGGCTTCGACAAGAACGCGGTCGCGATCGACGGCATGGCGATGCTCGGCTTCGACCACGTGGAGATCGGCACGGTGACGGGGGAGCCGCAGCCCGGCAACCCCAAGAAGCGGCTGTTCCGGCTGGTGGCCGACCGTGCGCTGATCAACCGCATGGGCTTCAACAACGACGGTTCCCGGATCGTCGCGGCCCGCCTGGCCTCGCGCACGCCCGTCTTCCGGACCGTGGTCGGCGTCAACATCGGCAAGACCAAGGTCGTCCCGGAGGAGGAGGCCGTCGGCGACTACGTGAAGTCCGCCGAGCGGCTGGCGCCGTACGCCGACTACCTCGTGGTGAACGTCTCCTCGCCGAACACGCCCGGCCTGCGCGACCTCCAGGCGGTGGACCACCTGCGTCCGCTCCTGAGCGCCGTCCGCGAGGCCGCCGACCGCGTGGTCACCACGCGGCGCGTCCCGCTCCTGGTCAAGATCGCGCCGGACCTGGCCGACGAGGACGTCGACGCGGTCGCCGACCTGGCCCTGGAGCTGGGACTGGACGGGATCATCGCCACCAACACCACCATCGCGCGCGAGGGACTCGGGCTGACCTCCTCGCCCGCCCTGGTCCGGGAGACCGGAGGCCTGTCCGGCGCCCCCCTCAAGGCGCGCTCCCTGGAGGTGCTGCGCCGCCTCTACGCGCGCGTGGGCGACCGGATCACCCTGGTGGGCGTCGGCGGCATCGAGACCGCCGAGGACGCCTGGCAGCGCATCCTGGCGGGTGCCACGCTGGTGCAGGGCTACAGCGCGTTCATCTACCAGGGCCCGTTCTACGCTCGCCACCTCCACAAGGGGCTCGCCGCGCGCCTGCGGCAGAGCCCGTACGCCACCCTCGCCGACGCGGTCGGCACCGATGTGAGGAAGCCCCGATGACCGGTACGACCGAGCCCTTCGGCGCACGCCTGCGCCGAGCGATGGACGAACGCGGCCCGCTGTGCGTCGGCATCGACCCCCACGCCTCCCTGCTCGCCGAGTGGGGCCTGGGCGACGACGTGGCCGGTCTGGAGCGCTTCAGCCGCACCGTCGTCGAGGCGGTGGCCGACCGGGTCGCCGTCCTCAAGCCGCAGAGCGCGTTCTTCGAGCGCTTCGGCTCGCGCGGCGTGGCCGTCCTGGAGAAGGCGGTGCAGGAGGCGCGGGCGGCCGGGGCGCTGGTCGTCATGGACGCCAAGCGGGGCGACATCGGCTCGACCATGGCCGCGTACGCCGAGTCCTTCCTGCGCGAGGGCGCCCCGCTGTTCTCCGACGCGCTGACCGTCTCGCCCTACCTCGGCTACGGCTCCCTGAAGCCGGCCGTCGACATGGCGCGGGAGAACGGCGCGGGCCTGTTCGTGCTGGCGCTGACCTCCAACCCGGAGGGCGGCGAGGTCCAGCACGCCGTCCGGGCCGACGGTCGGACCGTCGGGGCGACGATGCTGGCGCACCTGGCCGCCGAGAACGCCGGGGAGGAGTCCCTCGGCTCCTTCGGCGCGGTCGTCGGCGCCACCCTCGGCGACCTCTCGTCGTACGACCTGGGCATCAACGGGCCGCTCCTCGCGCCCGGTATCGGTGCCCAGGGGGCGACGCCGGCGGACCTGCCGCGGGTGTTCGGCGCGGTGGTGCGCAACGTCGTGCCGAACGTCAGCCGGGGTGTTCTTCGTCACGGTCCCGACGTGGCCGCGCTGCGTACGGCAGCGGATCGCTTCGCCGACGAGGTCCGGACCGCGGTGGCGGGCTGAGCTCCCGGACCTTGGATACACCCTCAAATCCGAGGCAGTATGTCCTAAAAGTCCGGCATGACGGAGGCTGACCAGGACTTTTCCGCTGTTCTCGCTGACTCTGGCGGACATGAACGCTAGTCTCCGTCGAGTGAGGGCAGCTCCCACGCCCTCAAGACAGTGGGGGAGAACGGGCAAGCGTGTTGCTCGTGGCTCCCCAGGTGTGGGGCGACTAGGTTCCTCACCGGTCCGTATCCGACAGTTCGACATCCGAGGTGACGTAGGCGTGGCTCTTCCGCCCCTTACCCCTGAACAGCGCGCAGCCGCGCTCGAAAAGGCCGCCGCGGCTCGCCGGGAGCGGGCCGAGGTCAAGAATCGACTCAAGCACTCCGGCGCCTCCCTCCACGAGGTCATCAAGCAGGGCCAGGAGAACGACGTCATCGGCAAGATGAAGGTCTCCGCCCTCCTCGAGTCCCTGCCGGGCGTGGGCAAGGTCCGCGCCAAGCAGATCATGGAGCGACTGGGCATCTCCGAGAGCCGGCGTGTGCGTGGGCTCGGTTCCAACCAGATCGCATCCCTGGAGCGTGAGTTCGGCAGCACCGGCAGCTGAGTCCGGACCACTCCGGGATTGCTGGAATAATCGCTGCATGGCTGCAACACCCCGGGGGACGTCCCCCGTACCCCCGGACGCACGTCCGCGGCTGACCGTGCTCTCCGGCCCCTCCGGGGTCGGCAAGAGCACGGTCGTCGCTCATCTGCGCAAGGAACACCCCGAGGTATGGCTCTCGGTCTCGGCGACGACCCGGGCGCCCCGCCCCGGTGAGCAGCACGGAGTCCACTACTTCTTCGTCAGCGACGAGGAGATGGACAAGCTGATCGCCAACGGCGAGCTGCTGGAGTGGGCCGAGTTCGCAGGCAACCGCTACGGCACGCCCCGCGCGGCCGTGCTGGAGCGCCTGGAGGCCGGTGAGCCGGTGCTCCTGGAGATCGACCTCCAGGGGGCGCGACAGGTCCGCGAGTCCATGCCGGAGGCCCAGCTGGTGTTCCTGGCCCCACCCTCCTGGGAGGAGCTGGTGCGCAGGCTCACCGGCCGGGGCACCGAGCCGCCGGAGGTGATCGAGCGCCGCCTCGCCGCGGCCAAGGTCGAGCTGGCGGCCGAGCCGGAGTTCGACCAGACCCTGGTCAACACCTCCGTCGAGGACGTGGCGCGCGAGCTGCTAGCCTTGACGAACGTCGTGTGATCGCGACTGGTCCGCTGGTCCCCACCGATCAGCCGACCGATCACCTCGACTGAATCTTTCCCATCCATCGGAAGGTAGAGCGTGTCCTCTTCCATCTCCGCGCCCGAGGGCATCATCAACCCGCCGATCGACGAGCTCCTCGAGGCCACGGACTCGAAGTACAGCCTCGTGATCTACGCGGCCAAGCGGGCCCGACAGATCAACGCGTACTACTCGCAGCTCGGCGAGGGCCTCCTCGAGTACGTCGGTCCGCTCGTCGACACCCACGTCCACGAGAAGCCGCTCTCGATCGCCCTGCGCGAGATCAACGCGGGGCTGCTGACCTCCGAGGCCATCGAGGGTCCGGCGCAGTAGTGCCGACAGCATCGGCGGTAGTATCTTCAGCTTGAAGCTGACTTTTCCACAGGCCCGGCAGCGCGACTGCCGGGCCTGTGGTGTGTGATGGGGGCGTACGTTCCCAGCGTTCGGGCGTACGTTCGTCGAGGTCGGGGAGAGACGGTGGACAAGCCCAAGGTCGTTCTGGGTGTCAGTGGCGGCATCGCCGCGTACAAGGCCTGTGAGCTGCTGCGCAGGCTCACGGAGTCGGGGCACGAGGTCCGGGTCGTCCCCACCGCCTCCGCTCTGCACTTCGTCGGCGCGGCCACGTGGTCGGCCCTGTCCGGCAATCCGGTGTCGACCGAGGTGTGGGACGACGTCCACCAGGTCCCGCACGTGCGCATCGGCCAGCACGCCGACCTGGTCGTCGTCGCCCCGGCGACCGCCGACATGCTCGCCAAGGCGGCCCACGGCCTCGCCGACGACCTGCTCACCAACACGCTGCTCACGGCCCGCTGCCCGGTCGTCTTCGCGCCCGCCATGCACACCGAGATGTGGGAACACCCGGCCACCCAG
Source organism: Streptomyces sp. AC627_RSS907 (assembly GCF_019049165.1). NCBI lineage: Bacteria > Bacillati > Actinomycetota > Actinomycetes > Kitasatosporales > Streptomycetaceae > Streptomyces > Streptomyces sp. AC627_RSS907. The sequence goes on along the minus strand of NZ_JAGMUE010000027.1, from coordinate 87,367 downwards.
GAGAACGTGGCGACGTTGCGCCGCCGCGGCGCCGTCGTGATCGAACCGGCCGTCGGCCGCCTCACCGGTGTGGACACTGGCAAGGGCCGGCTGCCCGACCCGGGCGAGATCTTCGAGGTCTGCCGCCGGGTGCTCGCCCGCGGGGTGCGGGAGCCGGACCTCGCCGGACGGCACGTCGTCGTCAGCGCCGGCGGCACCCGGGAGCCCCTGGACCCCGTCCGGTTCCTCGGCAACCGCTCCTCGGGCAAGCAGGGCTACGCGCTGGCCCGCACCGCGGCCGCGCGGGGCGCCCGCGTCACGCTGGTCGCGGCGAACGCGTCGCTGCCGGACCCGGCCGGCGTGGACGTGGTCCCGGTGGGCACGGCCGTGGAACTGCGTGAGGCGGTGCTGCGCGCCGCGGCGGACGCCGACGCCGTCGTCATGGCCGCCGCGGTCGCGGACTTCCGACCGGCGACGTACGCCGCCGGGAAGATCAAGAAGAAGGACGACCAGGAACCCGCACCGGTCACCCTGGTGCGGAATCCGGACATTCTCGCGGAGATCTCGGCCGGGCGGGCCCGCTCCGGGCAGGTGGTCGTCGGTTTCGCCGCCGAGACCGACGACGTCCTCTCCAACGGCCGGGCCAAGCTGAAGCGCAAGGGCTGCGACCTTCTCGTGGTGAACGAGGTGGGGGAGCGCAAGACGTTCGGTTCCGAGGAGAACGAGGCCGTGGTCCTCGGCTCCGACGGCAGCGAGACCCCCGTCGCGCACGGCCCGAAGGAAGCGCTGGCCGACACCGTGTGGGACCTCGTGGCGGAGCGGCTCGGCTGAATGACTCATTCGTTCCACGGTCCCCGTGAACCCCGCGCATTCGGGCGTGGCGGCCCTGGCCAAGGGTGCTTCGTTCCGGGCAGAATGCCCGTGCCGCAGGTCACAGCCCTTCCGAGAGGCGAGACGGGTGGGCCTGCGACGGAGTGCGACCGATAAACTGTTCTCGGACGTCGCCGGGTGCAGCTCCCCGTGCCGTCCACCAATGATCAGCCAGCAGCCGCTGCAACCCCAGGGAGCGTTGTGTCCCGTCGCCTGTTCACCTCGGAGTCCGTCACCGAGGGCCACCCCGACAAGATCGCTGACCAGATCAGCGACACCATTCTCGACGCGCTTCTGCGCGAGGACCCGACCTCCCGGGTCGCCGTCGAAACCCTGATCACCACCGGTCTGGTGCACGTGGCCGGAGAGGTCACGACCAAGGCCTACGCGGACATCGCCACGCTCGTGCGCGGCAAGATCCTGGAGATCGGCTACGACTCCTCGAAGAAGGGCTTCGACGGCGCCTCCTGCGGCGTCTCGGTCTCGATCGGCGCCCAGTCCCCCGACATCGCGCAGGGCGTCGACACGGCCTATGAGAACCGGGTCGAGGGCGACGAGGACGAGCTGGACCGGCAGGGCGCCGGAGACCAGGGCCTGATGTTCGGCTACGCGTCCGACGAGACGCCGACCCTGATGCCGCTGCCCGTCTTCCTGGCGCACCGTCTGTCCAAGCGCCTGTCGGACGTCCGCAAGAACGGCACGATCCCCTACCTGCGCCCGGACGGCAAGACGCAGGTCACCATCGAGTACGACGGCGACAAGGCCGTCCGGCTCGACACGGTCGTCGTCTCCTCCCAGCACGCGAGCGACATCGACCTGGAGTCGCTGCTCGCTCCCGACATCCGCGAGTTCGTCGTGGAGCCGGAGCTGAAGGCGCTGCTGGAGGACGGCATCAAGCTCGACACCGAGAACTACCGCCTCCTGGTCAACCCCACCGGCCGCTTCGAGATCGGCGGCCCGATGGGTGACGCCGGCCTCACCGGCCGCAAGATCATCATCGACACCTACGGCGGCATGGCCCGCCACGGTGGTGGTGCCTTCTCCGGCAAGGACCCGTCCAAGGTCGACCGCTCCGCGGCGTACGCGATGCGCTGGGTCGCCAAGAACGTCGTCGCCGCGGGTCTCGCCGCCCGCTGCGAGGTCCAGGTCGCCTACGCCATCGGCAAGGCCGAGCCGGTCGGTCTCTTCGTCGAGACCTTCGGCACCGCCAAGATCGACGCCGAGAAGATCGAGAAGGCGATCGACGAGGTCTTCGACCTCCGCCCGGCCGCGATCATCCGCGACCTCGACCTGCTCCGCCCGATCTACGCCCAGACCGCGGCGTACGGCCACTTCGGCCGTGAGCTCCCCGACTTCACCTGGGAGCGCACGGACCGCGTGGACGCGCTCCGGCAGGCCGCGGGGGTGTAGGGCCCGGCCCACCCCGTTCCACGGCAGGTCGCCGAGGCCCGGTGTCCCCGACGGGGCGCCGGGCCTCGGCGCGTCCGCGAGCCGCCGGTCCGGGCTCCCCTGGTGCCAAGGGCGACGGACACCACGGGGTGGCGAGCCCCACGGGCCGGTCCCGTCACCGACAGGACACGACCGGCGACCGTGGCCGCGTCGTCCGAGGCCGGAGCCGGCCGGCGCCGCAGAAGCGGTGAGGACTCCGGCGCCGTCCGTTGTCAGTGGGGTTTGGTAGGAATGCAGGCGTGAGCAGCGAGAACGAACGGGCGGACGGCGGCGCGGAGGACGCGCCGCCCGAGCAGCTCGCGCTCATCCGGGAGAGCGTGCGCAAGGCGAAGGCGCCGCGGGCCAAACCGCGGACCTGGCGCGGTGCCGCGCTCGCCAAGGAACTGCCCGTCGCCCGCGTCCTCGTCGACAAGGGCGTGCTCCATCTCGACCGGTACTTCGACTACGCCGTGCCCGAGGAACTCGACGCCGACGCCCAGCCCGGCGTGCGGGTGCGGGTCCGGTTCGGAGCCGGCCGGCACCGGGTGCGGGACGGGCGGCGCGAGGGCGGCGGGCTCGTCGACGGCTTCCTGATCGAGCGGCTCGCCGCGTCCGACTACTCCGGCCCCCTGGCCGCCCTGGCCCAGGTCGTCTCGCCCGAGCCGGTGCTCGGCGAGGAGCTGCTGGGCCTCGCGCGGGCGGTCGCCGACCGGTACGCGGGCAGCCTCGCCGATGTGCTGCAGCTCGCCGTGCCCCCGCGCAACGCGCGCGCCGAACAGCGGCCCTCGCCGGACCCGCTGCCGCCACCACCGGTGCCCGACCCCGGATCCTGGACGCGGTACGAGCAAGGCGCCGCCTTCCTCGCCTCCCTGGCCGCCGGAGGTGCGCCGCGCGCGGTGTGGAACGCGCTGCCCGGCCCCCGGTGGAGCGAGGAGCTGGCGCGGGCCGTGGCGGCGGCGCTGGCCTCCGGCCGGGGCGCGCTCGTCGTCCTGCCGGACGGGCGGGCCGTCGCCCGCGCCGACGCCGCGCTGACCGCCCTGCTGGGCGAGGGACGGCATGCCGTGCTCACCGCCGACGCCGGACCCGAGAAGCGGTACGCCCAGTGGCTCGCGGTGCGCCGGGGAGCCGTACGGGCCGTCATCGGGACCCGGGCCGCCATGTTCGCCCCGGTGCGGGACCTCGGGCTGGTCGCCCTCTGGGACGACGGCGACGACAGCCACAGCGAACCGCACGCCCCGCAGCCGCACGCACGCGAGGTGCTGCTGCTGCGCGCCGCTCAGGACCGGTGCGCCTTCCTGCTGGGCGGCTGGAGCTGCACCGTCGAGGCCGCCCAGCTCGTGGAGACCGGCTGGGCCCGCCCCCTGGTCGCCGCGCGGGAGCAGGTGCGGGCCGCCGCCCCCCTCGTGCGGACCGTGGGCGACGGGGACCTGGCCCGGGACGAGGCCGCCCGGGCCGCACGGCTGCCGACCCTGGCCTGGCAGGCGGTGCGGGACGGGCTGCGGCAGGGGCCGGTGCTCGTGCAGGTGCCCCGGCGCGGTTACGTACCGCGGATGGCGTGCGCCGCGTGCCGGACGCCCGCGCGGTGCCGGCACTGCTCCGGCCCGCTGGCGGGGCAGGAGTCCGGGGCCGCGCTGCGGTGCGGATGGTGCGGGCGCGAGGAAGGCGGCTGGCACTGCCCGGAGTGCGGGTCCTTCCGGCTGCGCGCGCAGGTCGTGGGGGCGCGGCGCACCGCCGAGGAGCTGGGGCGGGCCTTCCCGGCCGTTCCCGTGCGCACCTCCGGGCGGGAGCACGTGCTGGACACGGTGTCCCCGGCGCCCGCCCTGGTCGTGAGCACCCCGGGCGCCGAGCCCGTCGCCGAGGGCGGTTACGCGGCGGCCCTGCTGCTCGACGGCTGGGCGATGCTCGGGCGGCCCGACCTGCGCGCCGGCGAGGACGCGCTGCGGCGCTGGCTCGCCGCGTCGGCGCTGGTGCGCCCGCAGAGCGCCGGGGGCACCGTCGTCGCGGTCGCGGAGCCGACCCTGCGGCCGGTGCAGGCACTGGTGCGCTGGGACCCCGTCGGTCACGCCGTCCGGGAGCTCGCCGAGCGCGCGGAGCTGGGTTTTCCGCCGGTGTCGCGGATGGCGGCCGTGTCGGGACCGGCGGAGGCGGTGGCCGCCTTCCTCCACGCCGTCGAACTGCCGCGCGAGGCCGAGGTGCTGGGGCCCGTGCCGCTGCCGGTCACGCCCGTGGGGCGTCCGCGGCGTGTGGGCGCGCCGCCGCCCGGGGAGCACTGGGAGCGGGCGCTGGTCCGGGTGCCGCCGGGGCGCGGGGCGGCACTGGCCGGTGCGCTGAAGGCCGCTCAGGCGGCGCGGATGGCGCGGGGGAGTGAGACGGCGGTGTGGGTGCGGATCGATCCGCCCGACATCGGATGAGGGGCCCGCACGCGGCGGCCCGCCGCCCCCGGCGAACCGGAGGGCGGCGGGCCGGTGGGCCGTCGTCGGGGTTCAGCCGTTGCGCGGGCCCGGGAAGGCCGTCGGCCTGACCTCTTCGCGCAGGGCCGGACTGCCGGCCGTCGGCTGGGTCGGCATCGAACGGGCGGCCGGGACCGTGGGCACGGCGGGCAGGCCGGAGCCCACGTTGACCGCCTGGGTGTCCGACGGCTCCGGCGCGTGCGCGGGGGCCTCGGCGGCGGGCGCCGCCTGTGCCGTGGCGCGACGGGACCCGTAGCGGCGGTGCACCGCCTGCTTGGTGACGCCGAGCGCGGAGCCCACCGCGTCCCACGAGAAGCCGAGCGAGCGGTCGAAGTCCACGGCGGCCGTGACCAGGGTCTCGACACTGTCCCGCAGCTCCTGGGCGAGACGGACCGTCGGAGCGGGGGCCCGTCCGTAGACGACGAAGCCCGTGGAGGGTCCGGAGCGGCGCGGGCGGTAGACGTTGCCCAACTGGGCGGTGAGGGTGCGCAGTGCGTCCACCTGCCGGCGGACCCGCTCGATGTCCCGCACCAGCAAGTGCAGGCTGGCCCGAGCCTGGGCGTCGTGGGTTGCGTGGTCGGCCATGAACAAGCCTCTCGAACCGGCGTTGAAAGGAATCGGGCCGCGCGGGCGGCCCGGGGTCAACTCTTTCTTGACCAACGCGTGGGCGCTCCGCTGGTCACGGGGTGGGGGCGTGGCGGCATATGCGTGCGCCCCTCGGTCTGCGGCCGCCCCGGTCTTCCCTCCCACCCGCGCACCACCCGTTCTCCAGTCGGCCGGGAAGCCGGGCCTCCCGTGGGGCGGTGCGCCGTCGGCGGCTTTCCGTTGCGTTCGGGCTCGTAGACTGGTGCGTCGCCCGCATCCTCCCTCGCCCGAGAGGCCCGTCCCACCCATGAAGCTCGTCTTCGCCGGTACCCCCGAGGTCGCCGTTCCCGCCCTGGACGCCCTGATCGCCTCCGGGCGCCACGAGGTGGCCGCCGTCGTCACGCGGCCCGACGCGCCGGCCGGGCGCGGGCGCCGGCTCGTCGCCTCTCCCGTGGCCGAACGGGCCGAGGAGGCCGGGATCGAGGTGCTCAAGCCCGCCAGACCCCGCGACCCGGAGTTCCTGGAGCGGCTGCGCGAGATCGCGCCCGACTGCTGCCCGGTCGTCGCCTACGGGGCGCTGCTGCCCCGGGTGGCCCTGGACGTCCCCGCCCAGGGCTGGGTGAACCTGCACTTCTCCCTGCTGCCCGCCTGGCGGGGGGCCGCGCCCGTGCAGCACGCGCTGATGGCCGGCGACGAGATGACCGGCGCGTCGACCTTCCTGATCGAGGAGGGCCTGGACTCCGGCCCCGTCTACGGGACGGTCACCGAGACCATCCGCCCCACCGACACCAGCGGCGACCTGCTGACCCGGCTCGCCTTCGCCGGCGCGGGGCTGCTCGCCGCCACCATGGACGGCATCGAGGACGGCAGCCTGAAGGCCGTACCGCAGCCCGCCGACGGCGTCACCCTCGCCCCGAAGATCACCGTCGAGGACGCGCGGGTCGACTGGACCGCCCCGGCGCTGCGCGTGGACCGGGTGGTGCGCGGCTGCACCCCGGCGCCCGGCGCCTGGACCACCTTCCGGGGCGAACGGCTCAAGCTCGTGCAGGCCGTACCCGTGCCCGACCGCACGGACCTCGCCCCGGGGCAGCTCGCCGCCGGCAAGAACAACGTGCACGTCGGCACCGGCTCGTACGCGGTCGAGCTGCTGTGGGTGCAGGCCCAGGGCAAGAAGCCGATGCGGGCCGCGGACTGGGCGCGCGGGGTGCGGATCGCCGAGGGCGAGCTGCTCGGCGGCTGACCGCCGTATCCCCCTTCACCGGCCCGACGTACGCTGGTGAGCGCACTTCACCCCACACCCGGAGCACCTTTTTCGTGAGCGAGCAGCCCCGTCGTCCCCGTAAGCCCGGCAAGCCGTACCGCAGGCCCCAGAAGGACCCCGTCCGCATCCTCGCCTTCGAGGCGCTCAGGGCCGTGGACGAGCGGGACGCGTACGCCAACCTCGTCCTGCCGCCGCTGCTGCGCAGGGCGCGGGAGAAGGAGGGCCCCGAGAAGTTCGACGCCCGGGACGCGGCCCTCGCCACCGAGCTGGTCTACGGGACGCTGCGCCGGCAGGGGACGTACGACGCGATCATCGCCGCCTGCGTCGACCGGCCGCTGCGGGAGGTCGACCCGCCCGTGCTGGACGTGCTCAGCCTCGGCGCGCACCAGCTGCTCGGGACCCGGATCCCCACCCATGCCGCCGTGTCGGCGTCCGTGGAGCTGGCGCGGGTCGTGCTCGGTGACGGGCGGGCCAAGTTCGTCAACGCGGTGCTGCGCAAGGTCGCCCAGGACGACCTCGACGGATGGCTGGCGCGGGTCGCCCCGCCCTACGACGAGGACCCCGAGGACCACCTCGCCGTCGTGCACGCGCACCCGCGCTGGGTCGTCTCCGCGTTGTGGGACTCGCTCGGCGGCGGCCGGGCCGGCATCGAGGACCTGCTGGCCGCCGACAACGAGCGGCCCGAGGTCACGCTGGTCGCCCGGCCCGGCCGGGCCACGCGCGACGAACTGCTCGGCGAGGAGGCCGCCGTACCGGGGCGCTGGTCGCCCTACGCCGTGCGACTGAGCGAGGGCGGCGAGCCCGGAGCGGTCGAGGCCGTGCGGGAGAACCGGGCCGGCGTGCAGGACGAGGGCAGCCAGCTCGTCGCGCTCGCGCTGGCGAACGCGCCCCTGGACGGGCCGGACCGGCGGTGGCTGGACGGGTGCGCCGGTCCGGGCGGCAAGGCCGCGCTCCTCGGCGCCCTGGCCGCCGAGCGGGGGGCCTTCCTGCTCGCCTCCGAGAAGCAGCCGCACCGGGCCGGGCTGGTGGCGAGAGCGTTGGACGGCAACCCCGGGCCCTACCAGGTGATCGCGGCCGACGGGACCCGTCCGCCGTGGCGGCCCGGCAGCTTCGACCGGGTCCTGGTCGACGTGCCGTGCACCGGCCTCGGCGCCCTGCGACGCCGCCCCGAGGCGCGCTGGCGGCGTCGCCCCGAGGACCTGGACGGGTTCGCCCCGCTCCAGCGCGGGCTGCTGCGCAGCGCCCTGGAGGCGGTGCGCGTCGGCGGTGTCGTCGGCTACGCGACCTGCTCGCCCCACCTCGCCGAGACCCGCGCCGTCGTCGCGGACGTCCTCAAGCAGTTCCCCGACACCGAACTCGTCGACGCCCGCCCCCTCCTCCCCGGCGTCCCCGACCTGGGCGAGGGCCCCGACATCCAGCTCTGGCCCCACCTCCACGGCACGGACGCGATGTACCTGTCCCTGATCCGCCGCACCGCGTAACGCGCCAGAAGACCGCCCCTGCGACCACTCACCCCCCACGCCCACGGCAACGCGCCCCGAAGGGGCGCGGGGAACCGCGCGAGCAACCGCGCAGGGCCGGCGGCCGGAGAACGAAGCACGCAGGGCCCGCGGCCGGAGAACGAAGCACGCAGGGCCGGCGGCCGGAGAACAACCGCGCCCCCGGTGCCGATGCCCCCCACCCCCGGAGGGCATGGCAGTCTTGGGGCATGGCAGCGCAGATCAATCCCAGCATCCTGTCCGCCGACTTCGCCCGCCTCGCGGACGAGGCCAGGGCGGTCGAGGGGGCCGACTGGCTCCACGTCGACGTCATGGACAACCACTTCGTCCCCAACCTCACGCTCGGCGTGCCGGTCGTGGAGTCACTGGCCCGGGCGACGGACACCCCGCTGGACTGCCACCTCATGATCGAGGCCCCCGACCGGTGGGCGCCCCAGTACGTGGAGGCCGGCGCCGGTTCCGTCACCTTCCACGTCGAGGCGGCCGCCGCGCCGGTGCGGCTGGCCCGGGAGATCCGGGCCAAGGGCGCCCGGGCGTCCATGGCGCTGAAGCCCGCGACGCCGATCGAGCCGTACGAGGACCTGCTCCCCGAGCTCGACATGCTGCTCGTCATGACGGTTGAACCGGGCTTCGGCGGGCAGGCGTTCCTCGACATCATGCTGCCGAAGATCCGGCGCACCCGTGAGCTGATCAAGAAGCACGGACTGGAGCTGTGGCTCCAGGTCGACGGCGGGGTGTCGGCGTCGACGATCGAGCAGTGCGCCGACGCCGGCGCCGACGTCTTCGTCGCGGGTTCCGCCGTGTACGGGGCGTCCGACCCGGCCGACGCGGTACGTGCATTGCGCACGCAGGCGGATGCCGCGACCGCCAAGGCATCGTGGGCGTGCGACCACTGAGGAACAGAACGTGAACGGCTCCCATCAGGGCTGATCAAGCGCGCCGAATCTGCAAGGATGAACGGCGAATCCAGAGTGTGAACAGCAGTGAGGAGATCGCCGTGTCGGGTATGTCGGCGGGCCGTTCAGCCATGCGGATGGGACCCGCTGAGCTGGTCCAGGCGGCGGCCATGGCCCGCCGCTTCTACCTCGAGGGCAAGTCCAAGATCCAGATCGCGGAGGAGTTCGGCGTCAGCCGCTTCAAGGTGGCCCGGGTCCTGGAGACCGCCCTCGAGCGGGACCTTGTACGAATCGAGATCCGGGTGCCGGCCGAGCTGGACGCCGAGCGTTCGGACGCCCTGCGGGCGCGCTACGGCCTCAGGCACGCCGTCGTGGTGGAGTCCCCGGCCGACGCCGAGGAGACGCCCGACCCGGAGAACCTGGGCGAGGTGGCCGCCGACCTGCTCGGCGAGCTGGTCAACGAGGGTGATGTGCTGGGCCTGGCCTGGGGCCGGTCCACGATCCACATGGCGGCGGCGCTCGACCGGCTGCCGCCGTGCACGGTGGTGCAGCTGACCGGTGTGTACGACGCCGGGACCGCCGAGCGCGGCTCGGTGGAGGCCGTGCGCCGCGCCGCCCAGGTGTCGGGCGGCGACGCCCACCCCATCTACGCGCCGATGCTCCTGCCGGACGCGGCCACCGCGCAGGCCCTGCGCCACCAGACCGGGATCGCCCGGGCCTTCGAGTACTTCGACAAGGTCACGGTCGCCTGCGTCTCCATCGGCTCCTGGGAGCCGGGCATCTCGACGGTGCACGACATGCTCAGCGACGAGGAGCGGGCGCACTACGCCTCCCTCGGTGTCGCCGCCGAGATGTCCGCGCATCTCTTCGACGCCGAGGGGCGCCGGGTCGGGCGGGACCTGGGGGAGCGGTGCATCACGGTCAAGGCCGACCAGCTCCGCCGTATCCCCGAGGTCGTGGCGATCGCGGGCGGGCAGCGCAAGGCCGCGGCCATCGACGCGGTGCTGCGCTCCGGGCTGGTCACCAGCCTGGTGACGGACACGTCGGCCGCGGACTACCTGATGACGGCCGGCCCGGCGCCGAAGTCGACGCTCAACCGGACGGACCCCGACGGAGCCTGACGGGTCGTCAGGAACGTCGGGAGAACGTCAGAAGAAGGGGAAGGGCACGACATGACCGAGGACCCCGCGGGGCGGCTCGTGGTCACGCTGGACCTCGACGGGGTCACGGACAAGGCGGGCCTGATGGACCGCTGCGTCCGTGACCTGGCGCTGCCCGACTGGTTCGGCCGGAACTGGGACGCGCTCGCCGACTCCCTCGCCGACCCGTCCGTCTGGCCCGAGGGGGCGGCGGACCGGGGTCTGCTGCTCGTCGTGCGGGGGTGGCGGGCGTACGCGGACGCGCGCCCGGACGAGTGGGCCGTCGCCGAGGAGGTCTTCGCCGAGGCGACGGACCGCGGCCCGGGGCTCTTCGTCACCCTCGGCCCTGGAGGAACCTCCAAGGAGGCCACCGAGCGGCCTGGATGATCCGCCCGGGGTCGATCGGGCCGTTGACGTGGGAGAATGAAGTACGTGCTCTTTCCCCCTGGCTGACCTGTCCGGGGGCCACTTCTGATCGACTGGGATGTGCAGCACGTGCGTTTCCTCAATGACATCCAGCCCTCGTACGACCTGACGTACGACGACGTCTTCATGGTGCCGAGCCGCTCCGCCGTCGGCTCCCGGCAGGGCGTGGACCTCGGTTCCCCGGACGGCACGGGCACTACCATCCCGCTGGTCGTCGCCAACATGACCGCCATCGCCGGGCGCCGCATGGCCGAGACGGTGGCGCGGCGCGGTGGCCTGGTGGTCATCCCGCAGGACATCCCGATCGAGGTCGTCACCGACGTCGTGACCTGGGTGAAGAGCCGCCACCACGTCCTGGACACCCCCATCGTGCTGGCCCCGCACCAGACCGTCGCCGACGCGCTGGCCCTGCTGCCCAAGCGCGCGCACAACGCCGGTGTCGTCGTCGACGAGGACCACAAGCCGATCGGTGTGGTCACCGACACCGACCTGACCGGCGTGGACCGTTTCACCCAGCTCGAAGAGGTCATGTCCAAGGACCTGATCCTCATCGACGCGGACGTGGACCCGCGCGAGGCGTTCAACACCCTCGACGCCGCCAACCGCCGCTACGCGCCCGCCGTGGACAAGGACGGCCGCCTGGCCGGCATCCTCACCCGCAAGGGCGCCCTGCGCGCCACGCTGTACACCCCGGCCACCGACGCGCAGGGCAGGCTCCGCATCGCCGCCGCCGTCGGCATCAACGGCGACGTGGCGGGCAAGGCGAAGCAGCTGCTGGACGCGGGCGTGGACACCCTCGTCATCGACACCGCGCACGGCCACCAGGAGTCGATGATCAGCGCCGTCAAGCTGGTGCGCGACCTCGACCCGCAGGTGCCGATCGTGGCCGGCAACATCGTCTCCGCCGAGGGCGTGCGCGACCTCGTCGAGGCGGGCGCCGACATCGTCAAGGTCGGCGTCGGCCCCGGCGCCATGTGCACCACCCGCATGATGACCGGCGTCGGCCGGCCGCAGTTCTCCGCCGTCCTGGAGTGCGCGGCCGAGGCGAAGAAGTACGGCAAGCACGTCTGGGCCGACGGCGGCATCCGCCACCCGCGCGACGTGGCGATGGCCCTCGCGGCCGGTGCCTCCAACGTGATGGTCGGCTCCTGGTTCGCCGGGACCCACGAGTCCCCGGGCGACCTCCAGCACGACGCCAACGGACGCCCCTACAAGGAGTCGTTCGGCATGGCCTCCGCCCGCGCGGTGCGCAACCGCACCTCGGAGGAGTCGGCGTACGACCGGGCCCGCAAGGGACTGTTCGAGGAGGGCATCTCCACGTCCCGCATGTTCCTCGACCCGGCCCGCCCCGGCGTCGAGGACCTGATCGACTCGATCATCGCCGGTGTCCGCTCCTCCTGCACCTACGCCGGTGCCGCCTCCCTGGAGGAGTTCGCCGAGAAGGCCATCGTCGGCATCCAGAGCGCCGCCGGCTACGCAGAGGGCAAGCCGCTGCACGCCAGCTGGAGCTGACCGCGCACCTCTTCCGTACGGCCCCTGGTCCTCCCGCCGCCCGGGAGGGCCGGGGGCCGTGCGCCGTCACCGGCGACGACGCCCGCCCGCGCCTCGGCCGCGTCCGCCGCCGGACGGCCGCCGGCCAGGGCTGCCCCCGCCGGCCAGGGCTGCCCCCCGCTGGCCAGGGCTGCCCTCCCCCCGCACTGCGAGCGCCGTACGCAACGCCCCGCAGCCCCCGCGCAACGAACACACGTCCCGCTCCGGCGAACGCAACGATCGTGCGGGGACACGCAAGGTTGCTGCATTACCCCGGCACCGTCCCGCTCGTAGTGTTCTGCGCTGTACGTGGCGTGGCGTGGACCCCGCTCGGTGGGTTCCCGCTCCTTCGCGTGGCTGCCCGCCGTGTCCCCGCCGCTCCAGAGGCCTGCCGGGGCGCGTCCGCTCCCACCCGGCGGGCGCGACCGGCAGCGACAAAGGAGTCAACGCGTGCTCGACCAAGGCGCCCCCCTGCACCGCGAGGCATCGGCCCTCCCCCCGTCCCCGGGGCCGGCCGCGCGCCTCATGCGCCGCAAGCCCGTGGAACGCCTGGTCGCGGAGGGCGGCCAGGGCGAGGGCGGCAGCCTTCGCCGTTCGCTGGGCCTGTGGCAGCTCACGATGATCAGCATCGGCGCCACCCTCGGCACCGGCATCTTCGTCGTCCTCGGCGAGGCCGTCCCCAAGGCCGGTCCGGCCGTCACGCTCTCCTTCGTCATCGCCGGCCTCACGGCGCTCTTCTCGGCCCTGTCCTACGCCGAGCTGGCGGGCACCATCCCGGTCGCCGGCTCCTCCTACTCGTACGCCTACGCGACGATGGGCGAGCTGGTCGCCTGGGTCTGCGGCTGGTGTCTGGTCCTCGAGTACGGCGTGTCGGTCGCCGCTGTCGCCGTCGGCTGGGGCGAGTACCTCAACGAGCTCCTCGACGGCACCGTCGGCGTCACGATCCCCTCCGTCCTGTCGGCGCCGCCCGGCGACGGCGGCGTCTTCAACCTGCCCGCGCTGATCGTGGTGCTCCTCGCCATGACGTTCCTGCTGGGCGGTGCCCGCGAGTCCGCCCGCGCCAACACGATCATGGTCGTCGTCAAGATCGCGGCGCTGGTGCTGTTCTGCGCGATCGGCGTCCAGGGCTTCCGCTCCGGCAACTACGAGCACTTCATGCCGCTCGGCATGGCCGGCGTCAGCGCGGCCGGGGCCACGCTCTTCTTCTCGTACATCGGCTTCGACGCCGCCTCCACCGCCGGTGAGGAGGCGAAGAACGCCCAGCGTGACCTGCCCCGCGCCATCATGCTGTCCCTCGTCATCGTCACGGTGCTGTACGTCCTCGTCGCGGCCGTCGCCGTCGGCGCCCGGCCCTGGCGCACCTTCACCGACTCCGAGGCCTCCCTCGCCCAGATCATGACCGACGTCACCGGGCAGGACTTCTGGGGCACCCTGCTGGCCTTCTGCGCCGTCGTCGCCATCGCCAGCGTCGTCCTGACCGTGCTCTACGGCCAGACCCGCGTCCTGTTCGCCATGTCCCGCGACGGACTGGTGCCCAAGGTGTTCTCCCGCGTTCACCCGAAGACCGGCGCGCCGCGCGCCAACACCGTGATCGTCTCCCTGTTCTGCGGTGTCCTGGCCGCCGCCATCCCGCTCGGGCAGCTCGCCGACGCCACCAGCATCGGCACCCTCTTCGCCTTCGCCCTGGTCAACGTGGCCGTCGTGGTGCTGCGCCGGACCCGTCCGGACATGCGCCGCACCTTCCGGGTGCCGCTGTCGCCGGTCCTGCCCGCGCTGGGCTTCGCCTTCTGCGTCTGGATGATGGGCAGCCTGTCCACCGTCACCTGGGTGGTCTTCGGTGTCTGGATGGCCGTCGGGCTCGTGTTCTACTTCGTGTACGGCCACCGCCGCTCCCGGCTGGCCGCACCGGACACCGTGACACCGGAAGCGAAGTGAACCACCCGCAGTGCTGAACGATCTCGACGAACGCATCGTGCACGCCCTCGCCGAGGACGCCCGCCGCTCCTACGCGGACATCGGGCAGTCGGTCGGCCTGTCCGCGCCCGCCGTGAAACGGCGCGTGGACCGGCTGCGCGCCACCGGAGCCATCACCGGGTTCACCGTCCGGGTCGACCCCGCCGCGCTCGGCTGGGAGACCGAGGGATTCGTCGAGATCTTCTGCCGCCGCAACACCTCGCCGGAGACCATCCAGCGGGGCCTGGAGCGCTACCAGGAGGTCGTGGCCGCCTCCACCGTCACCGGGGACGCGGACGCCGTCGCCCAGGTCTTCGCCTCCGACATGCGGCACTTCGAACGGGTCCTGGAACGGATCGCCGGGGAGCCGTTCGTGGAGCGGACCAAGTCCGTACTGGTGCTGTCGCCGCTGCTGCGGCGCTACTCGTCGGGGTCGCCCACGTAGTCCCCGGGGGCCCGGGGGTCCGTGGGCCGTGCCCGGTGCCCACAATCCGGGGGACCGGGGGCCGGTCCCCCGCTAGCATCGGTGCCATGACCTGGCGACATTGATCCACCCGTCGTGCCACCTCCCGAGGGCCGCCTCGGACGCCGTACCACCGGTGTCCGATCCGCCCCCTCGGGAAGGCCTCATGACTCTCTCACCCGAGCGTGCCTCCGCCACCGCCGGTACCCGGCGGCTGACGCGCACGCTGTACGCCTCCGCGTTCTGCGACGAGTTCGTCCTGCTCTACCCGGTGTACGCGCTGCTGTTCAGCGACACCGGTCTGTCCGTCTGGCAGATGTCCTCGCTGTTCGCCCTGTGGTCGCTGACCGGCGTGGTCCTGGAGGTGCCCTCCGGCGCCTGGGCCGACGCCGTCTCCCGGCGGCTGCTGCTGGTGATCGGCCCGCTGCTCACCGCCGCCGGCTTCGCCCTGTGGCTCCTGGTGCCCTCCTACGGCGCCTTCGCGCTCGGCTTCGTGCTGTGGGGCACCGGCGGAGCGCTCGGCTCGGGGGCCCTGGAGGCACTGGTCTACGACGAACTGGAACGGGCCGGCGCGGCCGACCGGTACGCCCGCGTCATGGGCCGGGCACGGGCGACCGGGATCGCCGCGACGATGGCCGCCATGGGCCTGGCCGGACCGGTGTTCGCCTGGGGCGGCTACACGGCGGTGGGCGTGGCGAGCGTGCTGGCCTGCCTGGCCGGGGCGGCCGTGGCGACCCGGTTCCCCGAGCACCGCACACCGTCCGTCGGCGGTGACCGCTGGACGGCGACCCTGCGCGCCGGTCTCACCGAGGCCCGCACCGACCGGTCCGTGCGGGGCGCGCTGCTGCTCGTCCCGGCCGTGACCGCCGTGTGGGGCGCGCTCGACGAGTACACGCCCCTGCTGGCGCGTGAGACCGGCGTGGCGCCGCAGACCGTTCCCTGGCTGCTGCTGGTGATCTGGGCCGGTGCCACGGCCGGCAGTCTGCTGGCCGGCGTCGCCGAACACCTGACCACGACCGGGTTCGCCGCGCTGCTCACCGGCTCCGCGCTCGCCCTGGGGGTGGGGGCCGCGGCGGGCGCCCCGGCCGCCCTGGTCCTGGTCGCGCTCGCCTTCGGCGGCTTCCAACTGGCGACCGTGCTGGCCGACGCCCGCCTCCAGCGGCGTATCGACGACACCGGGCGGGCCACCCTGACCTCGGTCGCGGGCCTGGGCTCCGAGCTGGGCAACCTCGCCACCTACGGTGCCTACGCCGCGGTGGCCACGACGACGGGGCACGGCACCGCGTTCGCCCTGTCCGCGGTGCCGTACCTGCTGACGGCGCTGCTGCTGGCCACCGCCGCCCGGACCGCCGCCGGGGCCGCCGGGAGCACCACTGCGAAGCCGCCGTCCTCCTCCTGACCGAGCGCCGGCCCCCCGCGCAACGAATCGCCGCGGGGGGCCGCACGGACGCAACGATCAGCTCACCGGCGCGCAACAGGTCCTTCTTGTCCGGCCGAGTCCGCCGACCGTACCGTCTATCTGGCCCCCGACCCCCTGCCCACCGGTGAGGAACACGCATGCGCACCGTCCTGCTCCAGAGCTCCGGCCGGCCCGGCTCCACCGCCGGGAACCTCGAGGTCCTCGACGAGGCCGCGGGGCGGGCCGCCGCCACGGGGGCCGGGCTGCTGGTCACCTCGGAGCTGTTCCTGACCGGGTACGCCATCGGCGACGACGTGGCCGTCCTCGCCGAGCCCGCCGACGGCGACTCGGCCGACGCCGTCGCGGAGATCGCCGGACGGCACGGCCTCGCCGTCGCGTACGGCTACCCCGAGCGGGCCGGCGAGACGGTCCACAACTCCGTCCAGCTGATCTCCGCCGACGGGACCCGCCTGGCCAACTACCGCAAGACCCACCTCTTCGGCTGCTTCGAACGCGACCACTTCGCGCCGGGCGACCAGCCGGTCGTCCAGGCGGAGCTCGACGGGGTGACCGTCGGCCTGATGATCTGCTACGACGTGGAGTTCCCGGAGAACGTCCGCGCCCACGCGCTGGCCGGCACCGACCTGCTGCTCGTCCCCACCGCGCAGATGCACCCGTTCCAGTTCGTCGCCGAGTCCGTCGTCCCGGTGCGGGCCTTCGAGAACCAGATGTACGTGGCGTACGTCAACCGGGTCGGCCAGGAGGGCGAGTTCGAGTTCGTCGGCCTCTCCACGCTCGCCGCGCCCGACGGGACCGCCCGCGCCCGGGCCGGGCGCGGCGAGGAACTGGTCGTGGCCGACGCCGACCCGGCCTTCCTCGCCGCCTCCCGCGAGGCCAACCCGTATCTGACCGACCGCCGCCCCGGCCTCTACGGGTCCCTCGTCTGAGCCCCGGCCGTCACCTCCGTCCCACCTGTGCAAGGAGTCCGTACCCCATGACGTCCACCGTGCCCAACGCGATCGAGCACGCAGACGAGCAGCAGCCGCCGATCACCATGTTCGGCCCGGACTTCCCGTACGCGTACGACGACTTCCTCGCCCACCCCGCGGGCCTCGGCCAGATACCCGCGACCGAGCACGGCACCGAGGTCGCCGTCATCGGCGGCGGCCTGTCCGGCATCGTGGCCGCCTACGAGCTGATGAAGATGGGCCTCAAGCCCGTCGTGTACGAGGCCGACCGGATCGGGGGACGCCTGCGGACCGTGGGCTTCGAGGGCTGCGACCCCTCGCTGACCGCCGAGATGGGCGCGATGCGCTTCCCGCCGTCCTCCACCGCCCTCCAGCACTACATCGACCTGGTGGGGCTGGAGACCCGTGCCTTCCCCAACCCCCTCGCCGAGGCGACGCCCTCGACCGTCGTCGACCTCAAGGGCGAGACGCACTACGCCGAGACGCTCGACGACCTGCCGCAGGTCTACCGTGACGTCGCCGACGCCTGGGCCAGGTGTCTCGAAGAGGGCGCCGACTTCTCCGACATGAACCGCGCCCTGCGCGAGCGCGACGTTCCGCGCATCCGTGAGATCTGGTCGAAGCTGGTCGAGAAACTCGACAACCAGACCTTCTACGGCTTCCTCTGCGACTCCGAGGCCTTCAAGTCCTTCCGGCACCGCGAGATCTTCGGGCAGGTCGGCTTCGGCACGGGTGGCTGGGACACCGACTTCCCCAACTCCATCCTGGAGATCCTCCGCGTCGTCTACACCGAGGCAGACGACCACCACCGCGGCATCGTCGGCGGCTCCCAGCAGCTGCCCCTCAGGCTCTGGGAGCGCGAGCCGGAGAAGATCGTCCACTGGCCCCACGGCACCTCGCTGAAGTCCCTGCACACGGACGGCGGGCCGCGCCCGGCGGTGACGCGGCTCAACCGCACCGCCGGCAACAGGATCACGGTGACGGACGCCGACGGCGACATCCGCACCTACCGGGCGGCGATCTTCACCGCCCAGTCCTGGATGCTGCTCTCGAAGATCACCTGCGACGACTCGCTCTTCCCGATCGACCACTGGACCGCGATCGAGCGGACCCACTACATGGAGAGCTCCAAGCTCTTCGTGCCCGTGGACCGGCCGTTCTGGCTCGACAAGGCCGTCGACGACGAGGGGAACCCGACCGGGCGGGACGTCATGTCGATGACGCTCACCGACCGCATGACCCGCGGTACGTACCTCCTGGACGACGGACCCGACAAGCCCGCCGTCATCTGCCTCTCCTACACCTGGTGCGACGACAGCCTGAAGTGGCTGCCGCTGTCCGCGAACGAGCGGATGGAGGTCATGCTGAAGTCGCTCGGCGAGATCTATCCGAAGGTCGACATCAGGAAGCACATCATCGGCAACCCGGTGACGGTCTCCTGGGAGAACGAGCCCTACTTCATGGGCGCCTTCAAGGCCAACCTCCCCGGCCACTACCGCTACCAGCGGCGCCTGTTCACACATTTCATGCAGGACCGGCTGCCCGAGGACAAGCGGGGCATCTTCCTCGCCGGCGACGACATCTCCTGGACGGCCGGCTGGGCCGAGGGCGCCGTCCAGACCGCGCTGAACGCGGTCTGGGGCGTCATGCACCACTTCGGCGGGCACACCGACGCGACCAACCCCGGCCCGGGCGACGTCTACGACGAGATCGCACCCGTCGAACTCCCCGAGGACTAGGGCCCGTCGTTCGGGCCGGGTCGGCTGAGAGCGACTCCGCCTCCCGTTCGGGTCGTCATGACCCGAACGGACAGGCCCCGGCTTCGACCGGCGTCGGCTAGATCCCGCTCGCCCGCGCCTTCTCGTAGACCTCGGCGGCGACGTCCTTCAACTCCTCGGCGTCCCGCGCCGTGCTCTGGAGGTCGAGGAGGATCTCGTCCAGGCCGATCTCGGCGTACGCGGTGAGGTCCTCGACGATCTGGTCGACGCTGCCGTGGAAGGGGCGGCGGCCGGCGGCGGCCCCGGTCGCCGCCTGGTAGCGGGCGTTGACCCGCAGCACCGTCCGGATCGGTTCTGTCCGACCGCGCTCGGCGGCCAGGTCCCGCAACCGCCGCCACTGCCCGGCCAGTTCCCCGGCGCCCATGCCGGCCGGGAGCCAGCCGTCGGCGTGGTCGACGAGCCGGCGCCGGGCCTTCGCGCTGCCCGCCGCCAGCAGGACCGGAATCGGCCGGGCCGGCTTGGGGCCGACCACGGCGGACGTGATCTTCGTGAGGTGCCCGTCGTACACCACCGGGTCCGGGCCCCAGACCGCGCGGCACACCTCGAGCAGCTCGTCCAGGGCCTGACCGCGCTCGGCGAACGGGCGCACGGACGACGCCGCGTACTCGTCGTGGGACCAGCCGGTGCCGAACCCCGCGAGCACCCGGCCACCGCTCGCGGCGTCCAGCGAGGCCAGCGCCTTGGCCAGCTGGAACGGGACGTGCAGCGGGGCGACCAGGACACTGGTGCCCAGCTCCACCCGCTCGGTGGCCGCGGCGGCGAGGGTCAGGGTGACCAGCGGCTCCGCCACGTTCCGGTACTCGTCCGGCCAGGGCAGGCCCTCGACGCCGTACAGCCCCTGGGTGGCGGGCTCGGGGAACAGGGCCCGTTCGAAGACCCACACGCTCCCGTACCCCATCGCTTCCGCCGCGC
Source organism: Streptomyces sp. AC627_RSS907 (assembly GCF_019049165.1). Lineage (NCBI taxonomy): Bacteria > Bacillati > Actinomycetota > Actinomycetes > Kitasatosporales > Streptomycetaceae > Streptomyces > Streptomyces sp. AC627_RSS907. The sequence goes on along the minus strand of NZ_JAGMUE010000027.1, from coordinate 67,831 downwards.
GTGCCACGTCGGGGACGTCCTTGCCGAGGTCGTACTGCCGCATCTGGGGGAGGCCGAGTCCGAGCCTGGTCGTCATGCCTGGTGCTCCTTCGCCGTCGCGGTGCGATGTTGCCCGAGGGAGCAACGTACAGCGACCGCCCGGTGGTTCTGGAGGTGCGCACCGGACAGCCCCGGCCGGATCAGTCCGGCAGCGGTGTGAGCAGCATGCGGCCCGCGAAGCCGGCCGCCGCGTCCAGCCGCTCCGTGAACTCCCCGGCGACGTCGGGCAGCCGGCGCAGCGCCCACAGCGCGCGGGCCGCCGCCCAGCTCGCGTCGCGGGCGCGCTCCAGGCTCCAGGAGCCCACCAGATGGGTCAGCGGGTCGGCGATCCGGAACAGGTCGGGAGCCGGCATCAGCTCGTCGCGTACGCGCTCCTCCAGCGACACGAGGAGGTCACCCACCCGGTCGAACTCGTCCTCCAGGTCGACGGGTTCGCAGCCGAGCGTACGACAGGTGTCCACCACGGCCAGCGCGAGATCGTGGCCGATGTGCGCGTTGATGCCCGCCAGCGCGAACTGCAGCGGCCGTACACCCGGATGACGGCGGAACTGGAACAGGGGGCGCCAGCAGGCCGGCGGGCGGCGGCCGTCCTCCGCGGCGTCGACGGCGGCCAGGTACCGCTCCGCGAACCGTACGTCCAGCGTGCTCGCGGCCCGGGCGTCCGGGAACAGGCCGCCGTCGATGTGCCGGTCGACCGCCTCCGTCACGGCCAGGTAGACGCGGTTGAAGACCGCCACGCCGTCCCGGGCGGGCAGCGTCGTGTCGAGGGCGCGCATCCGGGTCAGGACCGCGTCCACCCTCCGGTCGGCCGTCAGGACTTGTTCGCAGTGCGCCATGGCGGCAGGGTCGCAGCTTTAGGGTGGCGGGAGCGCCGGCGGGCCCGACGCTTCCCCAGAACGGGGGAACGCGCCCGTCGTGCGGGGGAGGGGGGACCGTACGTGTCAGGGCTTCGTGTCCGGCGTCTGGCCGCTCGCAGGGCCGAGCGCAGGCGTGCCGCCCGCCGCGGGGCGATGGTCGCCGCGGCGTCCGTCGTGGTCGCGGTCGGCACCGCGACCGGCGTGCTGACCGCGCTCGGCGACGACGGCGGCGGGGCGGACGAGGCGCGGCCGGAGGTGACGCGGTCGCCGCTGCCGCACCCGTCGCCGGTCGCGCCGTCCCCTTCACCGTCGGCGACGCCCTCGGCCTCCGCCCCGCCCTCCGTCTCCGCCCCGCCCTCCGCCTCGGCGGAAAAGACCAGCCCCGGCCCGTCGCCGCGACGGAAGTCCGGGGAGGAGAAGCCCCGGACCGCCGCCACGGTCTCCGACCGGCTCTACCGGCACCCCAGGTCCCGGGTGCTCGACTGGGTGCGGGCCCACCCCGGCGACCCGCGCCAGGACGTGATCGAATCCCGCATAGCCGGCCACCCGGCCGCCGTGTGGTTCGCCGACTTCACGCCCGCGACCATCACCTCCCGGGTCCGCGCCGTCACCGCGGGCGGGGCCGCCGAGGGCCGGGTGCCGGTCCTGGTGCCGTACGCGATACCCGACCGCGACTGCGGCGGTCACTCCGAGGGCGGCGCGCCCGGCCTCGACGCCTACGACGACTGGATCGACCGCTTCGCCGCCGGGCTCGGCTCCGGCGACGTCATCGTCGTCCTGGAGCCCGACTCGGTCGCCCAGGCCGACTGCCTGTCCGCCGGTGAACGCGCCGACCGCTTCGCCTCCCTGGCCCGCGCCGGCCGCGCCCTGAAGGACGCCAACCCCCGCGCCCGGGTCTACTTCGACGCGGGCCACTCCGGCTGGCACGCGCCCGCCAAGCAGGCGGGCTGGCTGAAGCAGGCCGGCGCCGCCTCGGCCGCGTCGTCCGACGGCGTCTTCAGCAACGTCTCCAACTTCCACGCCACCGCCGACGAGGTCGCCTACGCCCGCGCGGTCCTCGACGCCCTCGGCGGCCCGGCGAGCCTGGGCGCCGTCATCGACACCAGCCGCAACGGCAACGGCGCCCCGCCCGACGGCGAGTGGTGCGACCCGGCCGGGCGCAAGCTCGGCAGGGCACCGACCCTGAGCACCGGCCTGGGGCGCATCGACGCCTACCTGTGGGTCAAGCTGCCGGGGGAGTCGGACGGCTGCAAGGGGGCGCCGGGCACGTTCACGCCGTCGTACGCCTACGACCTGGCGCGCTGAGGCCCGTCGTCCCCGCCCTGGGTGTCGTACGACGACGTGCCCTCGTCGAGCAGCGGCCGCTGACCCTTGAGGTGGGCCGGGGCGAAGGCCCGCAGCGCGTGGTAGCCGGTGATGACGACCACGGTGCCCAGCGCGATGCCGCTGAGCGAGAAGGTGTCGGTGAACTTCATGCTGACGTTGCCGACACCGATGATGATGCCCGCGGCGGCCGGCACCAGGTTGAGCGGATTGCGCAGGTCCACCTTGGCGTTGATCCAGATCTGCGCGCCCAGCAGGCCGATCATGCCGTAGAGGATGACGGTGATGCCGCCGAGGACGCCACCCGGGATCGCGGCCACGACCGCGCCGAACTTCGGGCAGAGGCCGAAGAGGAGGGCGAAGCCGGCGGCGGCCCAGTACGCGGCCGTCGAGTAGACCCGGGTCGCGGCCATCACGCCGATGTTCTCGGAGTACGTGGTGTTGGGCGGGCCGCCGACCGCGGTGGACAGCATCGAGCCGACACCGTCGGCGGAGATCGCCGTGCCGAGCTTGTCGTCGAGCGAGTCGCCGGTCATCTCGCCGACCGCCTTGACGTGTCCGGCGTTCTCGGCGACCAGCGCGATGACGACCGGCAGGGCGACCAGGATCGCCGACCACTCGAACGTCGGCCCGTGGAAGGACGGCAGCCCGATCCAGTCGGCCTGGCCCACGGCGGAGAAGTCCAGCCGCCAGTGGTCGGTGACCTTGCCGCTGCCGTCCACCGCGTGGATCTTCCCGAAGATCCGGTCCAGGGCCCAGGAGAGGGCGTACCCGAAGACCAGGCCCAGGAAGATCGCGATCCGGGACCAGAAACCGCGCAGGCAGACCACGGCCAGACCGGTGAACAGCATCACCAGCAGGGCCGTCCACTGGTCCTGCGGCCAGTAGGTGGTGGCGGTGACCGGGGCCAGGTTGAAACCGATCAGCATCACCACCGCGCCGGTGACGATCGGCGGCATCGCGGCGTGGATGATCCGCGCCCCGAACCGCTGCACGGCGAGTCCCACCAGGAACAGCGCGGCGCCGACGACGAGCACCGCGCCGGTCACCGTGGCGCTGGTGCCGCCCTGCGCCCGGATCACCGCGGCGACGCCGACGAAGGAGAGCGAGCAGCCGAGGTAGCTGGGCACCCGGCCGCGGGTGGCGAGCAGGAAGATGACGGTCGCCACGCCCGACATCATGATCGCGAGGTTGGGGTCCAGGCCCATCAGGACCGGGGCCACGAAGGACGCCCCGAACATGGCCACCACGTGCTGGGCGCCGAGCCCGACCGTGCGGGGCCACGAGAGCCGTTCGTCGGGGCGGACCACCGCTCCGGGGGCGGGGACCTTCCCGTCCCCGTGCAGCTTCCAGCGCACGCCGAGGTCCATGGTGAGGTTTCGCTTTCTGTTACGTGAGGACTGTCCGGACCATTGTCAGGGGTCCCCGCCCGTCCCACGTCCCGCACCCCCCGGCTGACCAGCGCCTTCCCGCCCATCGGTGCTGAGCGTCCGCTTAGGATGGTGGGGATCCGCCGTACCTGGGCACAGCCGGGCAGGACCAGGAGCCCCACCCGTGACCGCCGAAGCCCCCGCCTCCCCGCTGCTCTCCTACGGCCGGCTCGTCCCCGTCACCGTGCACTTCGACGACCTGGACGCGCTCGGCCTGTTGCACGACGCCCGCTGCCCGGTGATGGTCGAGCGGGCCTGGGCCGAGCTGTGGACCGAGCACGGCTTCCGCTTCGAGGGCGACGGGGCCGCGGCCGGCGAGGCCTGCAACGCGGTCAAGGAGCTGACGATCACCTATGAGGCGCCGGTCACCCGGCCGGGCGCGTACGCCGTCCACCTCTGGCTGGACCGGCTCGGCACGACCGGGCTGACGTACGGCTTCCGCTTCTGCTCGGCGGACGGCGCCACCACGTACGCCCACGGCACCCGGGCGCTGGTCCGGCTGGACTCGGGGACGCTGCGCCCGGCGCCGTGGAGCGACACCTTCAGGACTGCCGGCCGGGCACTCCTGCGTTCGACGGACTGATCTTCGGGCGGTCCCGGTCCCCGGCGCGCAGCACCTTCGCGAACACCACCAGGCAGCAGGCCAGCACCGTCACCAGGCCGAACGACACCACCAGGCTGGTCGCCTGGGCCAGACCGCCGATCGCGCTGGGTGCGACCAGCCCCGAGGTGTACGTGATGGTGGCGACGCCCGCGATGGCGAGGCTCGGGTTGGAGCCGGCGCGGCCGGCCGCGGCGAAGCACAGCGGGACGACCACGGCGATGCCGAGGCCCACCAGCGCGAAGCCGGTCATCGCCACCGCCGGATGACCCCCGACGACGATGAGCAGGCCGCCGAGAGTGGCCAGTACCCCGCTCACCCGCACCGTGCGCACCGCGCCGAACCGGTCCACCACCCTGTCTCCGGCCAGCCTGGCCAGGGCCATGGTGAGCGTGAAGCCCGTCGTGCAGGCCGCCGCGAGTCCGGCCGAGGAATCCAGCTGGTCCCGCAGATAGACCGCCGACCAGTCCAGGCTCGCGCCCTCCGCGAACACCGCGCAGAACCCGACGGCGCCGATCAGCACCGCCGACCTGGGCGGCAGCGCGAACCGCGGCGGTGGCTCCTCGTCCTCGGCGGGCTGGAGATCCAGCACCCAGGTGCAGGCGACCAGGCCCGTCAAGGTCAGCACCGCGGCGGCCAGGGCGTGGTGGAGCCGGGCGTCCGAACCCAGATGGGCGGCGAGCGTGCCGCCCGCGGAGCCGATCAGGGCGCCCGCGCTCCACATGCCGTGCAGACCGGACATGATCGACTTGTCGAGACGGTTCTCGACCTCGACGCCGAGCGCGTTCATCGCCACGTCCGACATGCCCGCCGAGGCGCCGTAGACGAAGAGGGCGAGGCACAGGGTCAGCAGGTTCGGGGCGAGGGCGGGCAGGACCAGCGCCAGGGTCCACAGGGCCAGCAGGCCGCGCAGGGCGGTGCGGGCGCCGAAGCGGTGGCTGACGCTGCCCGCCAGGGGCATGGCGACCGACGCGCCGAGCGCGGGGAAGGCCAGCGCCAGACCCAGCTGACCCGCGCTCACCCCGGCGTGGTCCTGGATCCAGGGCACGCGGGTCGCGAACGAGCCGGTGACGGCGCCGTGCACGGCGAACACGGCCGCCACGGCGTACCGGGCGCGCCTCACCTCGCGCTGCTCGTAGACCACTGTGCTCATTCTCGGGCCCCCCGTCGGTTCTGCTCCACTGCCTGCCTCCGCTGCGCCGCGTAAACTATCAGGAAGCCTGCCTGATAGATAGGGGGTTCCGGCGCGGGCTCTCCCGCGCCGCCGATCTGGGAGGATCCCGGCATGCCCGCATCCCCGAGCACCGCCCGGGCCATCAACGACCGGCTCGCCCTGCGTCTGCTCCAGCAGGAGGGCCCGTTGACGGCAGCGCAGTTGAAGCAGCTGACCGGCCTGTCCCGCCCCACCGTGGCCGACCTCGTCGAACGTCTCACCGTCGCCGGCCTGATCGAGGTGGCCGGGGAGTCGGGCGCACAACGCCGCGGCCCCAACGCCAAGCTGTACGGCATCGTCGCCGGCCGCGCCCACCTCGCCGCCCTCGACGTACGCACCGAGGGCGTCGCCGTACTGGTGTCCGACCTGGTCGGCCGGGTGCTCGCCGAGGCCTCCGTGCCGATCGGCGACGACACCGGCACCGGTCCGGCGGTGGAGCGGGCGGTGGGCCTGGTCGAGCGGGCGGCGAAGGAGGCCGGCGCCGACGGGCTGCACACCGTCGGCATCGGCGCGCCCGGCCTGATCGACCCGGCGAGCGGCGAACTGCGGGCAACGACCGGCCTGCCCGCGTGGCACCGCCGGCTGGTGGCCGCGTTGCAGGAGCGGTTCCCCGAGGCGCGGATCGGCGTGGAGAACGAGACCAACCTCGCCGCCCTGGCCGAGCAGCGCGACGGGGCCGCCCGGGACCGGGACACCTTCGTGCTGCTGTGGCTCGGCCTCGGCATCGGCGCCGCGGTCGTCCTCGACGGCACGCTGCGGCGGGGCGTGAGCGGTGGGGCGGGTGAGATCGGCTTCCTGCCGGTGCCCGGCACGTCCGGCCTGCCGTCGGCCACGGGCTGCGACGGCGGCTTCCACTCGCTGGCCGGCGCCGAAGCCGTGGCCGCGCTCGCGGCGGAGCACGGGGTGACGGCGACTCCCGCCGGGCCCGAGCCGCACGCGGCGGCGCTGGTGCGGCAGGCGGTGCGCCGGGCGGCCATGGTCCCGGCCGCCGGGGATTTCCTCGACGCGCTCGCCGACCGGGTGGCCCTCGGTGCCGCCGCCGTCGTCTCCGTACTGGACCCCGGTTGCGTCGTGCTGGCCGGCGAGGTCGGCCTGGCGGGCGGCGACGCGCTGGCCACCCGCGTCCGCGCCCGCCTCGCCCGGATGTCCCCCCTCGCCGCCGAGGTGCGACCCGGCGCGCTGGGCGGCGGCGCCGTCCTGCGCGGAGCCCTGCTGACCGCACGCGACCGCGCTCAGGACGACCTGTTCGGGCCACCGGCGGGCTAGGGGCGTCGTTTGGATCGTGCCGGGCCCGAGCGGGGTCCGGCACGCGCATCTGCGGCGTCGTCGTCGGTTGCCGACTCCCGCGCGCCCGGCAGTGCTCGCGCGGGGGAAGCCCATCGCGTCGACGCCCTCCTCCGCCGTGCGGGACGCCCACCGGTGCGAAGGATGAGGCCTGTGAGCCACCCCACACCACTCGCCCGCATGGACGCCGACCAGGCGTGGCAAACTGGCCCTGTACCAGAAGCAGCGCACTCCGGGGTCGGTGAAAGTCCGAACCGGCGGTTACAGTCCGCGACCCGGTCGCCTCCAGCGACCGGTTGACCAGGTGAAATTCCTGGACCGACGGTTAAAGTCCGGATGGGAGGCAGTGCGCGGCGGGCGAGCATCCGTGCGCGCCGCCGATCTCTGGGCTCGCCCGTCGCCGGGCGGGTCCCGTCCGGCGACGTCCCCGGTGTCCTCGCTCGTACACTCTGTCGTCTCGACAGCCCCGGAGTCCGTGCCCGAAGAGGCAGGAGGACCCGGGAAGTGTTCACCGGAATCGTCGAAGAGCTGGGCGAGATCACCGCCGTCGAAACCCTCGACGACGCCTGTCGCTTCCGCCTGCGCGGCCCCGCGGTCACCGAAGGGGCCCGGCACGGCGACTCCATCGCCGTCAACGGCGTCTGCCTCACCGTCGTCGACCACGACGGCGACGAGTTCACCGCCGACGTGATGGCCGAGACCCTGAACCGCTCCAGCCTGGGCGTCCTCACCGTCGGCTCCCGTGTCAACCTGGAGCGCCCCACCGCCGTCGGCGCCCGCCTCGGCGGGCACATCGTGCAGGGCCACGTCGACGGCACCGGCGAGATCCTGGAGCGCCGGCCCTCCGAACACTGGGAGATCGTGAAGATCTCCCTGCCCGCCGACCTCGCCCGCTACGTCGTCGAGAAGGGCTCCATCACCGTCGACGGCATCAGCCTCACCGTCGTCGACGCCGGCCCGGACTTCTTCACGGTCAGCCTCATCCCCACCACCCTCGCCCTGACCACGCTCGGCCTCAAACAGCCCGGCGACCCGGTCAACCTGGAAGTGGACGTCATCGCCAAGTACGTCGAGCGGCTGCTCGGCGCCCACGTCGAACGGGGAGACGCCCGGTGAACTGGCTCAACTCCGAGGCGTTCACGCTCTTCGACCAGCACATCAAGTGGTCGGACATGATCGGCAACGTGATCGGTCTGCTCGGCCTCGCGCTCGGCTGGCGGCGCTCCATCTGGACCTGGCCCGTTCAGTTCGTCTCCGGGCTCGTCCTCTTCACGGCCTTCGCCACCGCCCACCTCTCCGGCAGCGCGGGCAAGCAGATCGTCGTCATGGTCGTCGCCGCCTGGGGCTTCTGGCAGTGGAACCGCGGCCGGCACGGGACGCGGGACGGCTCCATCGCCGTCCGCTTCGCCACCTGGCGCGAACGCGCCGCCCTGCTCGCCGCCGCCGCCCTCGGCACCCTCGCGGTCGGCGGCCTCTTCACCGCCTTCCCGACCCTGTCCTGGGACCCCTGGCCGGACGCCTACATCTTCGTCGGCACCGTCGTCGCCATGTACGCGCAGGCCCGGGGCATGGTCGAGTTCTGGTTCGCCTGGCTGCTGGTCGACCTCGTCGGCGTCCCGCTGAACTTCGCCAACGGCTTCGCCTTCTCCGGCTTCGTCTACGTCCTCTACGGCGCGCTCGTCCTGTGGGGCCTGCGCGACTGGTGGCTGCGCTCCCGCGAGGCGACGCGGCCCGTCCCGGAAGGAGCGCCCGCATGAGCACCGCCCCGATCCTCTACCGCACCGACGGCTACGACGACCTCGTCCTCGACCCCGTCGAACAGGCCGTCGCCGACATCGCCGCCGGCCGGCCGGTCGTGGTCGTCGACGACGAGAACCGCGAGAACGAGGGCGACCTCGTCATCGCCGCCGAGAAGGCGACCGAGGAGATCGTCGCCTTCATGATGAGCGAGTGCCGCGGCCTGATCTGCGCCCCCATGGAGGGCGAGGAACTGGACCGGCTCCGGCTCCCGCAGATGGTCGACGACAACACCGAGTCGATGAAGACCGCGTTCACGGTCTCCGTGGACGCCACCGCCGCCCACGGTGTGAGCACCGGCATCTCCGCCTCCGACCGCGCCACCACCCTCCGGCTCCTGGCGAGCGGCACCGCCGAGCCCGCCGACCTGGTCCGCCCCGGCCACATCTTCCCCCTGCGCGCCCGCTCCGGCGGCGTCCTGGTGCGCGACGGCCACACCGAGGCCGCCGTCGACCTGGCCCGCCTCGCCGGGCTGCGCCCGGCCGGTGCCATCGTGGAGATCGCCGGCGAGGACGGGCGCATGCTGCGGCTGCCCGAGCTGATCCCGTTCGCCCGCAAGCACGGCCTGACGATCATCTCCATCGAGGACCTGATCGCCTACCGACGCAGCAGCGAGCCCACCGTCCGGCGCGAGGCCGAGGTCCACCTGCCCACCCGGCACGGCGAGTTCACGGCGTACGGCTACCGCTCCACGGTCGACGGCGTCGAGCACGTCGCCCTCGTGCACGGCGACCTCGGCCACGGCGAGGACGTCCTGGTCCGCATCCACTCCGAGTGCCTCACCGGCGACATCTTCGGCTCCCAGCGCTGCGACTGCGGCCCCCAGCTGGACGCCTCCCTGGACCGCATCCAGGCCGAGGGCAGGGGAGTGGTGGTCTACCTGCGCGGCCACGAGGGACGCGGCATCGGCCTGATGTCCAAGCTGCGCGCCTACGAACTCCAGGAGCGCGGCCGGGACACCCTCGACGCCAACCTGGAGCTCGGCCTGCCCGCCGACGCCCGCGACTACGGCGCCGGCGCCCAGATCCTGGCGGACCTCGGCGTGCGCGCCGTCCGCCTGATGACCAACAACCCCGACAAGCGCGACGCGCTCGAGCGGCACGGCATCCAGGTCACCGGCCGCGAGCCGATGCCCGTCCAGGCCGGCGAGCACAACCTCCGCTACCTGCGCACCAAGCGGGACCGGATGGGACACGACCTGCCCTGGCTGGACACGACCCCCGTGTCCACCTGCGGCAACCAGTAAGACCCGTGAGCCAGGGATGCGAGGAGAGACGTGAGCGGCAAGGGTGCACCGGAACTGTCCGTGAGCAACGTGGGAGACCTGCGGGTCGCCGTCGTCGCGGCACAGTGGCACGACAAGGTGATGGACGGACTGGTCGACGGCGCCCTGCGCGCCCTGCACGAGCTGGGCATCGACGAGCCCACCCTGCTCAGGGTGCCGGGCAGCTTCGAGCTCCCGGTGGTCGCCAAGGTCCTCGCGGACCGCGGCTACGACGCGGTCGTGGCCCTCGGCGTCGTCATCCGCGGCGGCACCCCCCACTTCGACTACGTGTGCCAGGGCGTGACCCAGGGCCTCGTGCAGGTCTCCGTCGAGACCGGTGTCCCCGTCGGCTTCGGCGTCCTCACCTGCGACACCGAGGAACAGGCCCTGGACCGGGCGGGTCTCGCGGGCTCCAGCGAGGACAAGGGCCACGAGGCGGTGACCGCGGCCGTCGCCACGGCGGCCACGCTCCGCTCAGTATCCGAACCGTGGCACTAGGCCGGTCGGCACAGCGCGTAAAGTGGGCGCCACCATGTCCAATAAGACGTTCGAGGAGCTCTTCACCGAGCTCCAGCACAAGGCCGCACACGGCGATCCCGCCACGTCCCGCACCGCCGAACTGGTGGGCAAGGGCGTCCATGCCATCGGCAAGAAGGTCGTCGAAGAGGCCGCCGAGGTCTGGATGGCCGCCGAGTACGAGGGCAAGGAGGCGGCGGCCGAGGAGATCTCCCAGCTGCTGTACCACGTCCAGGTGATGATGGTCGCCCGCGGCATCTCGCTGGACGACGTCTACGCCCACCTCTGAGCCCGAGCTCACCCCCACCCCCTCCCACACGAAGGAAGCCGACCTCATGCTGCGCATCGCCGTCCCCAACAAGGGTTCCCTCTCCGGTCCCGCGGGGGAGATGCTGCATGAGGCCGGCTACCGGCAGCGTCGCGAGTCCAAGGAACTGCGGATCGTCGACCCGGTCAACGAGGTCGAGTTCTTCTACCTCCGCCCCCGCGACATCGCGATCTACGTCTCCTCCGGCCGCCTCGACATCGGCATCACCGGGCGCGACCTGCTCCTGGACTCGGGCGCCGACGCGGAGGAGATCCTCCCGCTCGGCTTCGCCCGCTCCACCTTCCACTACGCCGCCAGGCCGGGCTCGGCCGACGGCGTGGCGGACCTGAAGGGCAAGACGGTCGCCACCTCGTACGAGGGCATCGTCGCCAAGCACCTCGCGGACAGCGGCGTCGACGCCTCCGTCGTCCACCTCGACGGCGCCGTCGAGACCGCCATCGAGCTGGGCGTCGCCGAGGTCATCGCCGACGTCGTCGAGACCGGCACCTCGCTGCGCAACGCGGGCCTGGAGATCTTCGGCGAGCCGATCATGAAGTCGGAGGCCGTGGTGATCCGCCGTACGGACGCCGACACGGAGGACCCCAAGGTGCAGCAGTTCCTGCGCCGCCTGCAGGGCGTCCTGGTGGCCCGGACGTACGTCATGATGGACTACGACTGCCGCGTGGAGCAGCTGGAGAAGGCCGTCGCGCTCACGCCCGGCCTGGAGTCCCCGACCGTCTCCCCCCTGCACAACGAGGGCTGGGTCGCCGTCCGCGCCATGGTCCCCTCCAAGGAGGCCCAGCGGATCATGGACGACCTGTACGAGATCGGCGCCCGGGCCATCCTGACCACGGCCATCCACGCCTGCCGTCTCTGAGCGCCACCCCGGAGCGACGCCATGTCCGACACCCCGCGGGACCTGCCCGCCCTGCCCGTCACCTTCCGTCCGGGTCTCACCCGGGCCGTACTGACGGTCCTCGCCGCCGTCACCTTCGTGACCATCGCGGCGGTGGGGATGCTGCTGGACGGCCTCGGTCTGGGGGAGCGCCTCAGCTTCGTGCTGACGGCTCTCGTCCTGGCGGGCGTACTGCTCCTGCTGGCCCGGCCCCGGGTCGTCGCCGACGAGGCGGGCGTCACCGTCGTCAACCTCACCAACAAGCGGCGCCTGGCCTGGCCCGAGATCCTCCGCGTCAACCTCCGGCACGGCGACCCCTGGGTGTTCCTCGACCTCAGCGACGGCACCAGCCTGCCCGCCCTCGGCATCCAGCCGGGGATCGCCCGGCAGCGCGCCATCGACGACGCACGCGCTCTGCGGGCGCTCGTCGAGGCCCGCTCCTCCGCCGCCCCCGAGGCCCCTCGCGGCTGACACCGGGTGTGGCGTGGACCGCTTCGGGCCCGCATCGGGGACCGGCTCGGCGGCGCCCACCCTGCCGCGGGCACCCTTTTCATGATTAATCTGGGAACACGGACGCGGCCCCCGCGTCCGTACCCCTGTCGCTCCGCCCGGTGCGCGGGGGTTCCCGCTACCCGAGGAGTGACTCCCTCCGGCGATGGACGGACCGTCCTGCAGTACCTGCGCCGCTCCCTGCTGTGACACCCCACAGGCGGCGGCATCATGACCACCCCCCTGCTGCTCCTGGCAGCCGCGTTCCTGCTGATCCTCGCCAACGGCTTCTTCGTCGCGGCCGAGTTCGGCCTGGTGACCGTCGAACGGCCGGACGCCGAGCAGGCCGCCGCGGCCGGCGACCGGCGCGCCCGCCGGGTCGTCGAGTCCCTCAGGGAGCTGTCCTTCCAGCTCTCCGGCACCCAGCTCGGCATCACCATCACCTCCCTCGTCGTCGGCATGCTCGCCGAACCGGCGCTGGCCCGACTGCTGGACGGCCCGGTCACCGCGACCGGCGTCCCCGACGGTGCCGTCTCCGGTGTGTCGGTCGTCGTCGGCATGCTGCTGGCCTCCGCCGTGCAGATGGTGATCGGCGAGCTCGTGCCCAAGAACTGGGCGGTGTCCAAGCCCCTGCAGGTCGCGCGCTTCGTGGCCGGCCCGCAGCACGTCTTCGCCCGGCTGTTCCACCCGGTGATCGCCGCGCTGAACGGCGTGGCCAACCGCCTGGTCCGCGCCCTGGGCATCGAACCCGCCGAAGAGCTGGCCTCCGCCCGCACCCCCGACGAACTGGTCTCCCTGGCCCGGCACTCCGCCCGGGCCGGCGCCCTGGAGCAGGACACCGCCGACCTCTTCGTACGGACCCTGTCGCTGGGCGAACTGACCGCGCAGCACGTCATGACCCCCCGCGTGAAGGTCAGCGCGCTGCAGTCCTCGGCCACCGCCGAGGACGTGGTCAACCTCACCCGCGCCACCGGTCTGTCCCGCTTCCCCGTCTACCGGGAGAAGATCGACGAGATCGTCGGCATGGTCCACCTCAAGGACGCCCTCGCGGTCCCCGCGCACGACCGGCTGCGCACGTCCGCGGCCCGGATCGCCCGCCCGGCACTGCTCGTCCCCGAGACCCTGCCCGTCCGACCGCTGCTCACCCGCCTGCGCAGCGAGCAGCCCATCGCGGTCGTCGTCGACGAGTACGGCGGCACGGCCGGCGTCGTCACCCTGGAGGACATCGTCGAAGAGATCGTCGGCGAGGTCCGCGACGAGCACGACGGCCTGGACGTGCCCGAACTCGCCCCCGCCCCGCCCGACGACGGACGTCCCGCCTGGGACGTCGACGGCAGCTGCCGCGTCGACGCCCTGCGACGCATCGGCCTGGAGGCGCCCGAGGGACCGTACGAGACCGTGGCCGGGCTCGTCGCCGACCTGCTCGGCCGCATCCCGGCCGTCGGCGACCGGGCGGAACTGCCCGGCTGGCGGCTCTCCGTCCGCCAGGTCGGCCACTACCGCGCCGAACGGATACGGCTGGTGCGCACGGCGCCGGTCGCCGCGCCGGAGGCCGCCCGGTGAGCGTCCTCCAGCTCCTCTTCGCCGCGCTGCTCGTGCTGGCCAACGGCTTCTTCGTCGGCGCCGAGTTCGCCCTCGTCTCCGTGCGCCGCAGCCAGATCGAACCCCTCGGTACCGCCCGGGCCCGGCAGGTGCTGTACGGCCTGGAACGGCTGCCGCAGATGATGGCCGCCGCCCAGTTCGGCATCACCGTCTGCTCGCTGACGCTCGGCGCGGTCGCCGAACCGACCGTCGCCCATCTGCTGGAACCGGTCTTCGAGTGGATCCGTCTGCCGCACGGCATGATCCACCCGCTCGGCTACGTGATCGCCCTGGCCGCCGTGGTCTTCTGCCACCTCGTCATCGGCGAGATGGTGCCCAAGAACCTCGCGATGGCCGCCCCCGAGAAGGCCGCGCTGTGGCTGAGCCCCGGCCTGGTCGCCTTCGCGCGCCTGTGCAGGCCGATCACCGCCGCCCTCGGTGCCTGCGCGCAGGGTGTCCTGCGCCTGTTCCGCGTCGAGCCCAAGGACGAGATCGAGGCCGTCTTCACGAGTGAACAGCTCAACCGGCTGGTCGAGGACGCCGGCCAGGCGGGCCTGCTCGACCCGGAGGAACAGGAACGCCTGGAGGACGCCCTGGAACTGGGCTCCCGCCCGGTGACGGACGTGCTCCTCGGACGCGAGTCCCTGGTGACGGTCAGTCCCTCGGTCACGCCCGGGGAGGTCGTCGGGCTCACCGCCCGCACCGGGTACTCGCGCTTCCCGGTCGCGGCGGAGCGGGGCGCCTTCATGGGGTACCTCCACGTCAAGGACGTCCTCGACCTGGAGGACTCCGACCGGGCCGTGCCCCAGCACCTGTGGCGCCCCATGACGACGCTGCGCCCCGAACTGCCGCTCGACGACGCCCTCACCGTGATGCGCAGGGCGGCGACGCACCTGGCCCAGGTGGCGGACGCGTCCGGGAAGGTCCTGGGCCTGGTCGCCCTGGAGGACGTGCTGGAGCTCCTGGTGGGCGAGGTCAAGGACCCGGCCCACCGGGAGGTGACACTGGCCACGTAACCGCTCCCGGCCGCGGGTGGTGGTGCCGCTCGCGGCCGTGGGCGCACCTGCCGCCCGCGGCCTCGGCCGGTCGTGCCGCCCGCGACCTCGGCCGGTCGTGGGCGGGTCGTGCCTCCCCGGCTCCTGAACGGCCCGGAAGGCGCCCCGCCGCGCCGTGCCGCGCACCGACCGCCGGCGCGGACGCCCGGCGCCCTACAGGGCCGAGGGGTCCTGCGGCCCCCGCCCCGAGAGCACCTCCCCGTACGCCTGCATCAGGTCCGGCAACCGCAACGTCGCCAGGTCGTCCCGCGTCAGCGTGCCGGGGTACACCGACAACCGCAGATCCCGGTACGCGCAGCTCTTCTCGTACAGCGTCCGCAGAAACCGCCCGTTCCCCAACTCGTCGATCCACCCCTGGTCCACCACGTGCCCGGCGATCGACCGCAGTTCGTCGAGCGCCTCCTCGTCCCACACGTCCCCGTTCTCGGCCGCCAGCACCTCACCGATCGAGGTGAGCTCCAGCGGCCGGTACGACGGGAAGTCGACCCGGGTGGTGAAGCGGGAGGACAGTCCCGGGTTGGCGGTCAGCAGCCGGTCCATGCCCTCCGGATAGCCGGCCAGGATCACCACCAGGTGGTCGCGGTTGTCCTCGGCCCGCTTCAGCAGGACCTGCAGCGCCTCGTCGCCGTAGGCGTCGCCCTTGCCGTAACCGGAGTTGGACAGCGAGTACGCCTCGTCGACGAAGAGGACGCCGCCGAGCGCGGAGTCGATCAGTTCGTTGGCCTTCACCGCGGTCTGGCCGAGGTACTCGCCGACCAGGTCGGCGCGCTGCGCCTCCACGAGGTGGTCGCCGCCGAGCAGGCCGAGGGCGTAGAAGACGCGGCCCAGGATGCGGGCCACGGTGGTCTTGCCGGTGCCGGAGGGGCCGGAGAAGACGAAGTGACGTTTGGGCGGCTGGACCGGCAGGCCCTGCCCGGCCCGCAGCCGCGCCATGTTCAGCTGCGCGGACAGGGCCTTGACCTGGCGCTTCACCGGCTCCAGCCCCACCATGCCCTCCAGCTCGGCGAGCGCCTCCTCCAGGAGGGCGGGGTCGGTGGGCCCGGTGGGCAGGGACGGGTCGGGACCGTCGGTCTTCTCGCGCACCGACGGTCCGCCCAGCGAGGGCAGCGGGGCGGACAGCGAAGGCTCGGGGACGGAGAGCTTGAGGTCGCGCTCCTCGGCGCCGAAGAGAGGATCGAGTCCGTCGGTGCCGTCCAGGCCGTCCAGTCCCATGCCGGCCTGCGCGAGCCCCGCGAGGTCGGTGGAGTCGTCGTAGCCGTCGGCCTCGGCGATCGCCGCCAGCCGGGCCGAGGTGTCCATGAAGGCCGGGTCGACGCGGTGCACGGCCCGGTACAGCGGCAGCGCGGCGGCGCTGCGGCCCGTCCCCTCGTGGGCCCGGGCCAGCCAGTAGCGCAGTTCCTTGCGCTGCGGCTGCTCGCTGCGGCACCGCATGAGGGCCGCCGACAGCAGTGGCTCGGCCTGCCCGTACATCTCCAGCCGCACCCGCGCCATACCGCCGAACAGGCCCGCCTCGATACCCAGCAGCGGATCACCGAGCAGCGGGTCGGTGTGCCGGACGAGCTCCTCCCAGTCCTTGACGAGGTAGGCGCGGCACGCGTGCAGAAAACGGACCTGGGGGTCGGTGTCCACCGGCGGCAGCCCGGCCAGGGCGCGGTCCAGCTCCGGGACGTGGCGGCCGTCCAGCCAGTGGGAGGCGTGCGCCAGCAGCAGGTCGCGGGGCTCCTCCAGCACGGGCTGCACCCACCAGCCCAGCCAGTACCAGGAGTTGAGCGCTCGGCGGTGACGGGCGCGCTGCTCGCCGAACCGGTCCCGGTGGCGGAACATCCTGAGCAGCGCGTTGGCGGTGTCGACGCGCAGGGCGTGCAGCCCCAGCCAGCCGTCGGCCATCGCGGGGTCGATGCGTACCGCGGTCCGGAACTCCTCCTCCGCCTGTGGGTACGCCCCCATGGTGTAGGCGTCCACGCCGCGCAGCCAGGCGAGGTCGGCCGGGGCCGGTGGGCCCTGAGTGCCGAAGTCCATCCCGTCCCCCACGAACCGTGCCCCCGTCGGTAAGCCGGCGGGCCGTCGCCCACCGGCCGCTCGGTCAACGGCTTTGCCGCGGACCGGAGTTGCAAGGTGCGCGCGGCAACCGCCCGTAGGTCGCACCGAGGTGCATCGTACCCGCGCCGCTCTTCCCGCCGAAGGGTGCCGGGACAGGCTGTCGCGTGAGGTGGAGCGGACGGGGCACTCGCGGAATGGTGACCGAGGGTGAGCGGATCGCGTCGTGGAGCAGCCGGAAAACGCGCTGAGGGCAGAACGAAGCCCCCGGTCACGGGGGAACAACCGGGGGCTTCGCGTCTGCGGGCGGCTCCGAATGGCCGCACATTGAGAACGTAAGACCTGTACGGCCCTTGGGTCAAGCGGAGTTGGGACACTCCGGCGAGTCGCCGAGCGGCGATCTTCACGAGTTCAACACATAGCGGAGGGTCCGTCACCCTCCGTGAGGAAGAGGGCTCCGCCAGGGCTTCCCGCCGGCCCCGGGAGCACCTCGTACCCCTGCTCGCGCTGCCGCACGAGCAGATGCGCGAAGGGGCGCGAGGGGTCATGGGCGAAGTGCCGGCGCTCCGCCGGGATCCACCCGTCCCAGAAGGCCCGCTGTTCCGCTCCGTCGCGCGCCCGTCCGCGCGCCCACGCCTCCTCGCGCGGCAGCTCCATCCAGAGCAGCCCGGCCAGATGCGGACGCAGCGCCGCGCGGCCCGCGCCGACCCCCTCCATCAGGACCACCGGGGCGGGCGGCAGCGGGCGCGGCGCCCCGAAGGACCGGGCCCGCCAGTCGTAGGGGGCGTAGCGCGCGGTCTCGCCGCGCCGCAGGGGCTCGATCACCTGGCCCAGCAGCCGCCCGGTCCAGTCGAACAGCTCGTCGTGGCTGGCGAGGTCGTCGAGGTGCAGCACCGGCGCGCCGCCCAGCTCGGCGGCCAGCCGTCCGGCGAACGTGGACTTCCCGGAGCCGGCGTGCCCGTCGACGCCGACGAGGCGCACGGGTCCGCACGAGGGGGGTAGCCGGCAAAGCCGGGCTGCGAGGGCGTGGATGGCGGGTCCTGGACGGTGCGAGGGACGGTCGTGTTCGCCCCGCACTCTAATGGCCGCCCTTCATCCCCCGTGCCACTGGTCGACACCAATATTCGTGGCGTGGCGTGCGCGGAAGTGCTGGCAGGAGCGGGCGCCCGCGGCCATAGTGGGCGCACGACCGTGCAACGGATCCGCCCCGACCGACCCGCCCCGACTCGGACACCTGGGGGTCTTCCGCCCATGAGCAGAGCCGAACAGCCGTCCCGCAGAACCGTCCTGGCCGCCGCGGTCGCCGCCGCCGTGGCGGGCAGCGCGGTCTCCGCCACCGCGGAAGCCGCGCCCGGCGCGGGCACCGGCACCGCGGACCTGGACCGTGCCGCCGCCCGGCAGGTGGACTACCGCGCCTGGACCACGTACGCGGACTGGCGGGGCGGGAGCGTGCGAGGAGCCCGCCCCGTCGCGGGCGTCCGGCCCGGTGTCGTGATCGGCGCCCCGGCCGGCACCACCGACTACACCGACCCGCACACCGGGAGGACCGCCGCCTGGGAGTACGCGACCTGGACCTCGCCGGTCCACCGGCTCGCCGTGCCCGCGACCGAGGTGATCGGTTCCTGGAACGCGCACACCCCGAACGGGACCTGGCTCCAGGTGGAGCTCAAGGGCACCTACTCCGACGGCACGGACACGCCCTGGTACGTGCTGGGCCGCTGGGCTGCGGGCGACCAGGACATCAGGCGGACCTCGGTCGATGGCCAGGGCGACGGCAAGAGCAGCGTCTGGACCGACACCCTCGCCGTCGACGACGCCGCCACGGGCCTGCGCCTGGTCTCCTACCGGCTCAGGCTCACCCTCTACCGCCGTCCCGGTGTCCGGACCACCCCCACCGTCTGGCGGCTCGGCGCCATGGGCTCCGACGTTCCCGACCGCTTCACGGTCCCGGCCTCCACACCGGGCCCGGCCCGGGAGCTGCGCGTCCCCCGCTACTCGCAGGAGATCCACAAGGGCCAGTACCCCGAGTACGACAACGGCGGCGAGGCCTGGTGCAGCCCCACGTCCTCGCAGATGGTCATCGAGTACTGGGGCGGCCGGCTGAGCGAGGAGCAGCTGGCCTGGGTCGACCCCTCCTACGCCGACCCGCAGGTCTGCCACGCGGCCCGGCACACCTACGACCACCAGTACGCCGGCTGTGGCAACTGGCCCTTCAACGCCGCCTACGCGGCCACCTTCGAGGGCCTCCAGGGGGTGGTCACCCGCCTCGGCTCCCTCACCGACCTGGAGACGCTGATCGCGGCCGGCATCCCGGCCATCACGTCCCAGTCCTTCCTGGAGAAGGAGCTGACCGGGGCCGGTTACGGCACCTCGGGTCACCTGATGGCCGTGGTCGGCTTCACCGCCGCCGGCGACGTGATCGCCAACGACCCGGCCTCGGACGACAACGAGTCCGTGCGCCGCGTCTACAAGCGGCGCGAGTGGGAGAACATCTGGCTCCGGACCAAGCGGTACAACGCCAGTGGCAAGGTCGTCTCCGGCACCGGCGGCGTCTGCTACCTGTACTTCCCGGCCCACCCGAGTCCGGGCCAGCGCCAGGCGCTCGCGGCGGTGGGCGTGCGCTGACCCCCACCCCGACCACGGCCCCCGGCACCGGACCACCGCCGGGGGCCGCTTGTGACCAACGTCTCCGCCGCAAAAGCCGCCTGCGGTGGCAAGGTGGACAGAGTCCAGGGGGAGCCCACCGAGCACCGAGATCAGCGAGCAGCCATGACCGCACACAGCACCGCCGCCGCCCGTGTCCGCACCGGCGGCCCCAAGGACGACGGCCCTCAGATCCTCGAGCACGTCATGGGCTGGACCCTCGTCGTGGTCGTCGCGATGCTCGTGGTCCAGCTCGGCCTGCTCTGACGCGGCCTTCGTGTGACCTGTCCCACGGTCCGGCCTGCCATACTGCGAAGGTCCCGCCGCCCGTAGGAGACCGGGGTCGAATTGACTATCAGTCAACAACGTGCCGCCGCCCGTCCCCGGGCGCGCGGCACGGAGCGTTCGCTGGCACGCCGCGCCGAACTCATCGCCATCGGGCGGAGGCTGTTCGCCGACACGTCGTACGACGCGCTCTCGATGGACGACATCGCCCGCCAGGCGCACGTCGCCAAGGGGCTGATCTACTACTACTTCCAGTCCAAGCGGGGCTACTACCTGGCGATCATCCAGGACTCCGTGGCCGGCCTGGTCACCACCGCCGCGGGCGGCACCGAACTGCCGCAGGTGGACCGCGTCCACCGCACCATCGACGGCTATCTGCGCTACGCCGAGCACAACCAGGCCGCCTACCGCACGATCGTCAGCGGCGGCGTCGGCTTCGACGCCGAGGTGCACGCCGTCCGGGACGGGGTGCGCGAGGCGATCGTCGTCACCATCGCCGAAGGGGCGTACGGCCGTTCCGACATCGGACCGCTGGCCCGCATGGGCCTGCTCTCCTGGATGTGCGGCGTCGAGGGCGCCACCCTGGACTGGATCGGCCGCCCCGGACCGCCCCGCGCGGCCATGCGCGACCTGCTGGTGAGGACACTCGGCGGCACCCTGCGCGCCATCGAGGAACTGGACCCCTCCTACCCGGCCCCGGCCCCCGCCCGCCGGGACACCTGAGGCACCCGTCCGACGGACGCGGGGCCGGTGACGTGCCCCCCCGGGGACCCCTGGAGAGCCCCCGGGGACACCGGGCCCGGCCGGTGCCGAGCGCGGCCGTTCCCCCGGCCGGAGCGGTCCGCGCCAACGTCCAGAAGTAAGCGGTCGTTAACTGGTGACTCCATGCCTCCGATCGGGCATACTCACAGCGCACAGCCGCTGGTCAGCCGCTTCCGTGACCCGGGGGTGCGAGCATCGGCCAGGCCCGAGAGACCCGGCGGAACCGCCTCCACCCAAGGCGCACCTCCGTCGCCATGCCCGACAGGGAGGAGAGCGTCGCCATGCCCGACCGCGCCCCGCAGCCGGTGGACCGGCAACTGCCCACGGACGAGGCCCGGGATCTGATCTCGCTCGTCCGCGACATCGCGCAGCGCGAGATCGCCCCGAACGCGGCCGAGGAGGAGGACGCCGGACGCTTCCCGCGCGAGGTCTTCACCCTGCTCTCCGACTCCGGCCTGCTCGGTCTGCCCTACGACGCCGAGTACGGCGGCGGGGAGCAGCCGTACGAGGTCTACCTCCAGGTCCTGGAAGAGCTCGCCGCGGCCCGGCTCACCGTCGGCCTCGGTGTCAGCGTGCACACGCTCGCCTCCTACGCCCTCGCCACCTTCGGCACCAAGGAACAGCAGGTCGAACACCTGCCCGCGATGCTCGGCGGCGGCATGCTCGGCGCCTACTGCCTCTCCGAACCCGCCTCCGGCTCCGACGCCGCCTCCCTGCGCACCAAGGCGGTGCGCGACGGCGAGGACTGGGTGATCACGGGTACCAAGGCGTGGATCACGCACGGAGGCATCGCCGACTTCTACACCGTCATGGCGCGCACGGGGGAGGAGGGCCCTCGCGGGATCACCGCCTTCCTGGTCCCCGGTGACGCCGAAGGGCTGAGCGCGGCGGTGCCGGAGAAGAAGATGGGCCTCAAGGGCTCGCCCACGGCGCAGGTCCACCTCGACGGCGTACGGGTCCGCGACGCGCGGCGCCTCGGCGAGGAGGGGCAGGGCTTCGCGATCGCCCTGTCCGCACTCGACTCCGGGCGGCTCGGCATCGCGGCCTGCGCGATCGGCGTGGCCCAGGCGGCACTGGACGAGGCGGTGTCCTACGCGGCGCAGCGTCGGCAGTTCGGCAAGCCGATCGCGGACTTCCAGGGGCTGCGCTTCCTGCTCGCCGACATGGCGACCCAGATCGAGGCCGGCCGCGCGCTGTACCTGTCGGCCGCGCGGCTGCGCGACGCCGGGCTGCCGTTCGCCAAGCAGGCCGCCATGGCCAAGCTGCTCTGCACCGACACGACGATGCGGGTCACCACCGACGCCGTGCAGGTCCTCGGCGGCTATGGCTACACCGCGGACTTCCCGGCCGAGCGGTACATGCGCGAGGCCAAGGTGCTGCAGATCGTCGAGGGCACCAACCAGATCCAGCGGATGGTCATCGCCCGTCACCTCGCGGGTCCCGAGGAACACTGAAGTCGCCGGTGACACGGGAGTCGCCGGCGGCGACGTGGTCCCCGTTTCCGCGCGGGGGCGCCGCGAGCCTGACCCACTCCGGGTCGTGGCGCCCCGGCAGGGTGCGGCCGCGGTCGGCCCACGTCCGCATCAACTCACGGTAGATCGGCGGGTCGGGGAGCTGCGGAGCGGGCGCAACCGCTCCGGGGGGCACCGGGACGAACACGCGGTGCCGAGGCCCGGTCGCCGAGTACGTGACGGTCATGCCCTGGCAACGCGGCGAGGCGCGGACGGGTCACCGGTCCGCCGAATCGAGCGTGTGTTCACGGGCGTCCGGCGCCGAGCCACCGTTGCCGCAGGGGGCCTCGCCCGCCGTCAGACCCGCGCCCGTCCGGTCCCGCTCCGGGCACGCCGATCCGCGCCACGGCGGCTGCGGGCCGTGGCGCGGTGGGTGAACGGAGTGGGGCGACGACCCTCCCGGACGGCGCGGTGGAGCTCACAGCCCGTCCGGTCGGGCGGGAAGGCCGGGCGAAGACTAGGCCGCCTGGCGCCGCATCGCCGGCACGCGCATCGGGCGCGAGCCCGGGCCGCCGACGTGGGAGAAGGGCTGGGTCCGCCAGTCGAGGCCCCGCGGGAGCGTCAACAGCAGGGCGGTGTCCTGCTCGTGGGGCTGGAACGTCTCGTCCGCGGGGCGGGCGTCGGTGGCCCGGCGGCCGGTGCCGGCGCAGACCGTGAGCCCGAACGGGTCCCACGGCGAGGCGCACAGCGCGTGCTCCGGCAGTACCGCCTCGTCCGCCAGCAGGGCGATGGGCTGGGCACAGTCCGGGCAGATCACCCGGTACATCTCGAAGGTGTCGTAGGCGTCGAGTTCCTCGTCGTCGTAGGCGTCGGGTTCGACGCCCTCCGATACGGGCTCGACGACCGGCTGCTGCCGCTTGGACGCGGTACGACCAGGGCGCTGAAGACTCTGCATGGGATTCTCCCCCTCGGGCTGGGCCGTGACGGCACTGCGGCCTCGACCACAGCAAGCACTTCCCGTCCCCCCTCCGGGGTAATCACGAGAACATCACGGAGACTGTTCGAGGGGTGTGGTATTCATCACACGGCCCTCGCGGGTGCCCCGTCCGGCGGTTTTGTCCCCGCTCGGTCGCCGGCCGTCTCCCCGTCACGTCACGAAGCGGGCATGACCCGGGCCGCTCTGGTATCCGAGGAGATCAACCGCACTGTAGGTTCTTGCGCCATGGAGGAGCTGGACCGACGGATCGTGCAGCTGCTCGTCAAGGACGGGCGGATGAGCTACACAGACCTGGGCAAGGCCACGGGCCTGTCCACGTCGGCCGTGCACCAGCGGGTGCGGCGGCTGGAACAGCGCGGTGTCATCCGCGGCTACGCCGCGGTCGTCGACCCCGAGGCCGTCGGGCTGCCCATGACCGCCTTCATCTCGGTGAAACCGTTCGACCCCAGCGCCCCCGACGACATCGCGGACCGCCTGGCCGGCGTCCCGGAGATCGAGGCCTGTCACAGCGTGGCGGGTGACGAGAACTACATCCTCAAGGTACGTGTGTCCACCCCGCACGAGCTGGAGGAGCTCCTCGCCCGGGTGCGTTCCCTCGCCGGGGTGTCGACACGGACCACCGTGGTCCTGTCGACGCCGTACGAGTCCCGGCCGCCGCGGATCTGACCGACGGCCGGGGAGCCCGCGCCGTCGGCCGCCGCCTGGAGCCCCGCGCCGCCCCGCGTGCCGGGCGGTGCGCGTGAGGGGCGAGACTGGTGTCCATGAGCGAGTCCACCACACCGTCCACGACCGTCCTGCTGCGCCGCGGCGAGGTCCACAGTCCCGCCGACCCCTTCGCGACGGCGATGGTCGTCGAACGCGGCCAGGTCGCCTGGGTCGGTTCGGAGGGCGCCGCGGACGCCTTCGCGGACGGCGTGGACGAGGTGGTCGACCTGGACGGCGCCCTCGTCACCCCCGCGTTCACCGACGCACATGTGCACACCACCTCCACGGGCCTCGCCCTCACCGGCCTCGACCTGACCGGTGCCCCCACCCGCGAGGCGGCCCTCGCCCTGGTGCGCGACTTCGCCGCGGCCCGCCCGGACGACCACGTCCTGCTCGGCCACGGCTGGGACGCCTCGCGCTGGCCCGACGGCCTCCCCCCGACGCGCGCCGAGCTGGACGAGGCCACCGGCGGCCGCCCCCTCTACCTCAGCCGCATCGACGTCCACTCGGCCGTCGTCACCACCGCACTGCTCGACATGGTCCCCGGTGACGCCGGCCGCGTGGACGGCCCGCTCACCGCCGACGCCCACCACGCCGTGCGCGCCGCCGCCCTCGGGGCCGTCACCCCCGCCCAGCGCGCCGAGGCCCAGCGCGCCGCCCTCGCCCACGCGGCCTCCCTGGGCATCGGCACCGTTCACGAATGCGCAGGCCCGGAGATCTCCTCCGAGGACGACCTCACCGGGCTGCTCCGCCTGGCGGCCGAGGGGGGCACGCCGCGCGTGATCGGCTACTGGGCCGAGCAGGATGTCGACAAGGCGAGGGAACTGGGCGCGATCGGCGCCGCCGGCGACCTCTTCGTCGACGGCGCCCTCGGTTCGCACACCGCCTGCCTGCACCAGCCGTACGCCGACGCCGGCCACACCGGCGTCGCCCACCTGGACGCCGCCGCGGTCGCCGCCCACGTGGTCGCCTGCACGGAGGCCGGTCTCCAGGCGGGCTTCCACGCCATCGGGGACGCCGCCGTGACCGCCGTCGTGGAGGGCGTGCGGGCCGCCGCCGACAAGCTCGGCCTCGCCCGTGTCCGCGCCGCCCGGCACCGCGTCGAGCACGCGGAGATGCTCACCCCAGAGACCGTCGCCGCCTTCGCCGAGCTGGGCCTGACCGCCTCCGTCCAGCCCGCCTTCGACGCGCTGTGGGGCGGCGAGGACGGCATGTACGCCCAGCGCCTGGGCGTCGAGCGGGCGCGCACCCTCAACCCCTTCGCGGCCCTGCTGCGCGCCGGTGTCCCGCTCGCCTTCGGCTCCGACAGCCCGGTCACGCCCCTCGACCCGTGGGGCACCGTCCGGGCCGCCGCCTTCCACCGCACCCCGGAGCACCGCGTCTCCGTCCGCGCCGCGTTCACGGCGCACACGCGCGGCGGCTGGCGGGCGATCGGACGCGACGACGCGGGCGTCCTGGTGCCGGGCGCGCCCGCGGACTACGCCGTATGGCGTACCGGCGAACTGGTGGTCCAGGCGCCGGACGACCGGGTCGCGCGCTGGTCCACCGACCCCCGCTCCGGCACCCCCGGCCTGCCCGACCTGACCCCGGGCCGGGACCTGCCCGTCTGCCTGCGTACGGTGGTGGGCGGCCGGACGGTCCACGTAGGGCCGGGCGAGTGATCTCCACGCCCGACGGGGCGATGATCTTCTCCCGTGCACGACCTGGGCGGCCTCAGCGCTGACCTGGGCGTTGGCACAGACGTCGCAGGTCGAACGAGTGTTGACAGGCGGCGGCGGGGGGCCGGTAGGTTCGGCGGAGTCCACCACCGGACGCCCGACCGGGGAATCTTCCGCGCACGCGTCGCGGCGCCGCTGGGTCAGGGGCGGTGTGCCGCACCGGGGCACCGCCACTGGGAGCCAGGCTCAGCGTTCGCGCGTGACGAGGGAACATTCCGGCCGGTCGGGAGGTGTGACCCGGGTGGGGCCCGGGCGCTCAGTAGACAACGGCTTTCGGTCGACCCGCAGCCAGCGGGTCCCTGGTCGGCCCGAAGGGCGCCGGGCCCCCATCCGCCGCGGAACGGTCCTAAACAGGCATCCATACCCCGGTCTTGTGGAAAGGACACCACCATACGAACGTCCTGTCACGTCATCGCAGGCCGTGGCCATTATGGTGGTCCCCTGAGTACGGACACGAAGGGGCAGCGGTGAACGACGGCGACGGGACGCCCGCGGTAGCGGGGCAGGGGAGGCGGTTCGGCCCCCTGGGCACGGCCTTGGTGATCATTCCGACCTACAACGAGGCGGAGAACATCAAGACGATCGTCGCGCGCGTGCGCGAGGCGGTGCCCGAGGCGCACGTTCTCGTGGCCGACGACAACAGCCCCGACGGCACCGGCAAGCTCGCCGACGAACTGGTCGCCGAGGACGAGCACGTCCACGTCCTGCACCGCAAGGGCAAGGAGGGCCTGGGCGCCGCCTACCTCGCGGGCTTCCGCTGGGGCCTGGAGCACGGCTACGGCGTGCTGATCGAGATGGACGCCGACGGCTCCCACCAGCCCGAGGAACTGCCCCGCCTGCTGACCGCCCTCAAGGGTGCCGACCTGGTGCTCGGCTCCCGCTGGGTGCCCGGCGGCCGGGTGGTGAACTGGCCCAAGTCCCGCGAGTTCATCTCCCGCGGCGGCAGCATGTACTCGCGCATCGCCCTCGATCTGCCGCTGCGCGACATCACCGGCGGCTACCGCGCCTTCCGCCGGGAGACGCTGGAGGGGCTCGGCCTGGACGACGTCGCCTCCCAGGGCTACTGCTTCCAGGTCGACCTCGCCCGCCGGGCGATCAAGGCCGGGTACCACGTCGTCGAGGTCCCGATCACGTTCGTCGAGCGTGAACTCGGGGACTCCAAGATGAGCCGCGACATCCTCGTCGAGGCGCTGTGGCGGGTCACCACGTGGGGTGTGGGGGAGCGGGTCGGCAAGGTCCTGGGCCGCGACAGGCAGCACGGCAGGGCGACCGGCGGCCCGGCAGCCCGGCCGACGGAGAAGTCGGCCGGGGCGGCGGAGAAGTCGGCCGGGGCGGCCGTGGAGCCGGCCGGGGCTGCGGAGAAGCCCGCCGGGGCGGCCGTGGAGTCGGGTGAGGCGGCGAAGAAGGCGGACGAGCCGACGGAGGCGACCGGTGGGGCCGCCGACGAGTCGGTCCGGACGTCCGACAAGAACGCCTGATCACCCCTTATCCCGCGCTGAGCCGGGGCCAGGCACACTGGGAGCATGACGACTGGCGCCCAGACCCCCAGGTCCTCCGCCCGGCCCCCGCGCTCACGGCTGCGCACGTTCCTGCCGCTGGGCATCGCCGCCTGGCTCGTGCTGGAGATCTGGCTGCTGACCGTTGTCGCGGGGGCGTCCAACGGGTTCGTGGTCTTCCTGCTGCTGGTGGCGGGCATCGTCCTCGGCTCCGTGGTGATCAAGCGGGCCGGCCGCCGGGCCTTCCGGAACCTCACCGGGACACTGCAACAGCAGCAGGCCGGTGTGCCGCCCGAGGCCCGTCCGAACAGCGAGGGCAACGGCCTGATGATGCTGGGCGGGCTGCTCCTCATGCTCCCCGGCCTGATCTCGGACGCGCTGGGCCTGCTCATGCTGCTCCCCCCGGTGCAGAAGGCCGTGAGCCGCTACGCGGAGCGGACGGTGGAGCGCAAGCTCCGTGAGGCCGGCCCGGGCACCCTGGGCGACGCCTTCCGCCAGGCCCGTATGCACCGCCCGGACGGCAAGGTCGTCCAGGGAGAGGTCATACGGGACGAGCAGGACGACGCCCCCCAGGAACCCCGCCCCCCGCTGACGCGCTGACCCGGCTCGGTAGGCAGCGAAAAACCGCGGGTGCCGTACGTGAAGGTCACGTACGGCACCCGCGGTGTTCGGTCGTGCTGCTTACGGTTTCCCGCTACGCACTCTTGCGACTGTCTCGCGGATGCACCGCGATGTTCATCGCGCCGGAGCGCAGAACGGCCAGCCGCTCCTCGAGGACCTCTTCGAGTTCCTCGCGGGTGCGCCGCTCCATCAGCATGTCCCAGTGCGTACGCGCGGGCTTGGCCTTCTTCTCCTCAGGGCCGTCGCCATCCACCAGGAGTGCCTGGGCCCCGCAGACCTTGCACTCCCACTCCGGCGGGATCTCCGCCTCGACCGAGAAGGGCATCTCGAATCGATGCCCCTTCTCGCATGCGTACTCCACGGCCTGGCGCGGGGCCAGGTCGATGCCGCGGTCCGTCTCGTAGCTGGTCACCACGAGGCGCGTGCCGCGAAGAGCTCGCTCACTCATGAATCGTGCCTCCCGGGCTTGTCGCCCACAGGACAGGTGTCGCTGTCGTCGTCATCCGGTCAACGTCCGGGCGGCGGTAAAGATTCCCGTCCCGACTCCCGATCCGGGCCCTGCGTCGCCGTCGCAGCCGCAGCCTTGCAACCAGTGCAGTACCCGCCGACGTCCGGTTTGTCACCTCTGCTAGCAGATGTGGCATAGCGATTCGGCACCTTTGACGCGCAGTAACGGTACGCCTGGCAGGCCAAACGCGTACACTACAGCCCTTTCGCGCCGAGTGCTAAATCCTTTCGGGTACCGGATTTCCGGCGTCGCGGATCGCACGCCGTACCGGTACCCGTGCGAGCAGCGCGAAACCGATGACGAAGAACGCCACCAGGGAGATGATCGCGTCCCGGTAGCTCCCGGTCAGCTGGTAGGTGAGCCCGAAGAGCAGCGGACCGAGCCAGCTCATGCCGCGGTCGCTGAGTTCGTACGCCGAGAAGTACTCGGCCTCCTTGCCGGGCGGGACCAGGTGCGAGAACAGGGAGCGGGACAGGGCCTGGCTGCCGCCCAGGACGAGCCCGATCCCGGCGGCCAGCGCGAAGAACCACCCCGGCGCCCCGGCCGGCAGGAAGTACCCGGCCCCGAGGGTGACGGTCCAGGCGACCAGCGATCCGAGGATCGTGCGCTTCGCCCCGTACGTCCGCGCCAGCCGGCCCAGCGCCAGCGCGCCGGCCACCGCCAGCACCTGGACCAGCAGGACGGCCACGATCAGCGTCGACTGGCCCAGGCCCAGCTCCTCGGAGCCGTAGACCGAGGCCTGGGAGATCACCGTCTGGATGCCGTCGTTGTAGACGAGGTACGCCAGCAGGAAGGCCAGCGTCAGCGGGCGGCGGCGCATGTCGCGGACGGTCGCCGCGAGCTGCCGGAACCCGGGCACGGCCGCCTCCCGCGCGGGAGTGCGACGGTCGCGCAGCCTCCGCAGCGGGATGAGGGCGAAGGCACCCCACCACAGGCCGGCCGACGCCAGGCAGACGCGGACCGCCGCGCTCTCGGTCAGCCCGAAGGAGTCGTGGGCGGTGTAGAGGACCAGGTTCGCGACCAGGACCAGCGACCCGGCCGCGTATCCGAAGGCCCAGCCGCGGGAGGAGACCGCGTCGCGCTCCTCGGGCGGGGCGATCTGGGGCAGGTAGGAGTTGCAGAGCATCATCGCCACGGATTGCGCGGCGTTGGCCACGATCAGGAGCAGGCCGCCCAGCAGGTAGCGGTCGCCGCCGAGGAGGAACATGCCGGTCGTGGCCGCCGCCCCGGTGTAGGCGGCGGCGGCCAGCAGCGGTTTCTTGCGGCCCGTTCGGTCGGCGGCGGCCCCCACCAGGGGCATGACCAGCACCGCCACGATCACCGACAGGGAGACCGAGTACGCGAAGAAGGACCCGGCGCGCACCGGTATGCCCAGCGGGTGCACGTATCCGTCCGCGTCCGCCGCCGACTCGGCGACCGACGTCAGATAGGGCCCCAGGAACACCGTGAGCACGCTCGTCGAGTAGACCGAGCACGCCCAGTCGTAGAAGTACCAGCCGCGCTGTTCACGCCGCCGGCCGTCGGCCCCGTCGGTCGTGTCCGTCCCCAGGGTGTCGGTGCCCACCCGTGCCCTCGCTTCCCCGTGCACGCGCGACGTCCCGGGGTTCGGCCGAGGGCCCCGGACGGTCTCGGACAGCCCCGGACGGTCTCAGACCCAGACGCCGCGGTCCTCCATGACCGTGCGCAGTGTGTCGATGTGATCGGTCATGATGCCATCCACCCCCAGGTCCAGGAGCCGGTGCATGCGGGCGGGATCGTTGATCGTCCAGACGTGGACCTGGAGCCCGCGCGCGTGGGCGGTGCGCAGGAAGCGGTGGTCCACCACCTGGATGCCCGACTGGGCCTCGGGCACCTGCGCGGCCACCGCCGAACGGCGCAGCGCGGCCGGGATGCCCCAGGACCGCAGCCGCAGGCTGAGGACGCCCCGGGTGCCGTACGACGTGGCCAGACGCGGGCCGGCCAGCCGCTGGGCGCGGACCACGCGTGCCTCGGAGAACGAGCCGACGCAGATCCGGTCCCAGCTGTTCGTCCGCTCGATCAGCTCCAGGAGGGGAAGCAGCGCCGGCTCCGCCTTCACGTCGATGTTCCAGCGCACATCGGGGAAGGTCTCCAGGAGCTCCTCGAGGAGCGGCACCGGCTCCTCGCCCGCCACGCGCGCGTGCCGCACCCTTTCCCAGGGCAGGTCGGCGATCCGCCCGGCCCCGTCCGTCACCCGGTCCAGGGTCGCGTCGTGGAAGGCGACCAGCTTCCCGTCCCGTGTGGCGTGCACGTCCGTCTCGATGTACCGGTAGCCCGCCTCGACCGCGCGCCGGAACTGTCGCAGGGTGTTCTCCAGGCCGTCCGCCGCCCCGCCCCGGTGGGCGAAGGCGATCGGGCCGGGGTGGTCCAGATAGGGGTGGCGTATCGCGGTGCTCACCGACGCAGTATCGCTCCCCGGGGTTGACCGGCAGCAACCACCGTGCTGACGGCGGACGCCGAGGGGACGGCGAACACGCGCAGGAACACCTGGGCGAGCGGACCGATCGACACGGCGTACAGCAGGGTGCCGACGCCGACCGTGCCGCCGAGGGCGAAGCCGGTGGCGACCACGGTGATCTCGACGGCCGTGCGCACCAGGCGCACCGACAGCCCCGTGCGCCGGTTCAGCCCGGTCATCAGGCCGTCGCGCGGGCCCGGACCGAACCGCGCCGCGATGTACAGACCGGTCGCCGCGCCGTTCAGGACGATCCCCGCCACCGTCATGCCGATCCGCAGCGTCCAGCCGTGGGCGTCGGGCACCACGGCCAGCGTCGCGTCCATCGCGGCGCCGATCACCAGCACGTTGGAGACCGTGCCGAGCCCCGGCCGCTGGCGCAACGGGATCCACAGCAGCAGCACCGCCGCGCCCACGATCGTCAGCACCACGCCCATCGACAGGCCCGTGCGCTCCGCGAGCCCCTGGTGCAGGACGTTCCACGGTTCCAGGCCGAGTCCCGACCTGACCAGCAGCGCCGAACTCGCGCCGTACAGCACGAGCCCCCCGTAGAGCTGGGTCAGCCGGCGTGGGAGATGCCGCTGACCGGATTTCATGGACACGTCCTGCCCCCTGTGGTGGTAGTGGCCTGATGCGTGACACCCTGTGGCACGAGAAGGAGGGCCAACCATGGCCAATCTGGGGAAGGTGGACTGATTTCCATGGCGCAGTGGACCTCGGCCGTGGGGGCGGGGCAGCTCGCCCGGCTGCTCGGCTCCCAGCAGGACCGCCCCGCCGGGCCCGGCACCCGCCGCCCGCCCGCCTACCGCGCACTGGCCGACGGCATCCGGCTGCTGGTGCTCGAAGGGCGCGTGCCGGTCGCCGCCCGGCTGCCCGCCGAACGCGAGCTGGCCCTCGCCCTGACCGTCAGCCGCACCACGGTCGCCGCCGCCTACGAGGCCCTGCGCACCGAGGGCTTCCTGGAGTCCCGGCGCGGCGCGGGCAGCTGGACCGCCGTACCGGCCGGGAACCCCTTGCCGGCGCGCGGCCTGGAGCCGCTGCCGCCCGAGGCCCTCGGCTCGGTGATCGACCTCGGCTGCGCCGCGCTGCCCGCGCCCGAACCCTGGCTCACCCGGGCCGTGCAGGGCGCCCTGGAGGAGCTTCCCCCCTACGCGCACACGCACGGCGACTACCCGGCCGGGCTGCACGCCCTGCGAGCCGTGATCGCCGAGCGCTACACCGCGCGCGGGATCCCGACCATGCCCGAGCAGATCATGGTGACCACGGGGGCGATGGGCGCGATCGACGCCATCTGCCACCTCTTCGGGGGGCGCGGCGAGCGGATCGCCGTGGAGTCGCCCTCGTACGCCAACATCCTCCAGCTGATGCGTGAGGCCGGGGCGCGGCTGGTCCCCGTCGCGATGGCCGAAGGGCTGACCGGCTGGGACGTGGACCGCTGGCGCCAGGTACTGCGCGAGGCCGCTCCCCGCATCGCCTACGTCGTCGCCGACTTCCACAACCCCACCGGCGCGCTGGCCGACGAGGACCAGCGGCGCCGGCTGGTGGACGCGGCCCGGTCGGCGGGGACGGTGCTCGTGGCCGACGAGACGATGAACGAGCTGTGGCTGGAGGACGAGGTCGAGATGCCGCGCCCCGTGTGCGCCTTCGACCCGGCCGGATCGACGGTCGTCACCGTCGGTTCCGCCAGCAAGGCCTTCTGGGCGGGGATGCGCATCGGGTGGGTCCGCGCCGCGCCCGACGTGATCCGCAGCCTGGTCGCCGCGCGCGCGTACGCCGACCTCGGGACCCCCGTACTGGAGCAGCTGGCCGTCAACTGGCTGTTCACCACCGGTGGCTGGGAGCAGGCGGTCCGGGTGCGGCGCGAGCAGGCCCGGCAGAACCGGGACGAGTTGGTGGCCGCCGTGCGGCGGGAGCTGCCCGCGTGGGAGTTCGAGGTGCCGCGGGGCGGGCTCACCCTGTGGGTGCGCACGGGCGGCCTTTCCGGTTCCCGGCTGGCGGAGGCGGGGGAGCGCGTGGGCGTGCGGGTCCCGTCCGGCCCGCGCTTCGGGGTGGACGGGGCCTTCGAGGGGTACGTCCGGCTGCCGTTCACCGTGGGCGGCGCGGTGGCGGAGGAGGCGGCGGTACGTCTGGCCGCGGCGGCCCGGCTGGTGGAGAACGGGGGCGTCGGGGGGAGCGAGGCGCCGCGGACCTTCGTGGCCTAGCGGCGTGGGGGCGGGGCGGCGGCCTGTCCGTCCGGGGCGTCCGTCCGGGGCGCGGGGCGGTGACTCGCCCCACCAGGGGTTGCCGTGCCCGGCCGGTGGGAGGCGAGCCCCTCAGGAGGGGAGGGGAGGCGGCGGAGGCGTAGTGGGCGGGCGGGGGTGGTGACCCCGCCCGGTGTTCGTCAGGAGGTCTCGGCCGCGACCGCCTTGGCCGGGACCGGTTCCGGGGCCGAGGAGGCCGGCGCCGCCTCCACCACGAACGGTGCCGGCCCGGGGTCCGGCCCGGCCGTCCCCGGCTCGGCCCCGGCCGGTGCGGCCTTCTTCTCCGTGGAGTTCTTCGTGGAGATCGTCTCCGACCCCGCCTCCACGGGAACCGGCGCCCGCTCACCGTCCGCGGGCGTCGTGCGCGGCGGAAGCAGGTCGAGGACCGCCTGCCGGTGGGCGTCGCTGGTCGCGTCGTCGTAAGGGTCCGGCGTGGCCGGCACCTGCAGACGGTGCACCGGACCCGTGCCCAGGCGGGCGTAGCCCCGGCCGGGCGGGACCTGGTCGACGGGAGTGGTGCGCGGGGGAGCGCCCAGCACGGCCGTCAGCTCGTCCACCGTGGCCGGGCCTAGCACGACACGCGCGCGCGTGTGCTGCCGTACGGCGTCGCCGAGGCTGTCCAGGGCGTCCAGCTGGTCGGCGACCACGACCGTCACGTGGGCCGCGCGGCCGTGCCGCAGCGGGACCTGGAGCAGGGACTGCGGGTCCGTGCGGCCGTCCGCGGCGGCCAGGTGCGCGAACGCGCTGGGCCGGTCCAGGAAGATCCACAGCGGCCGCCTGGTGTCGTCGGGCGCGGGGCGGCCCTCCTGGCGGGCCCGGTTGACGGAGATCAGCCGGCGTTCCGTCTCGTGGGAGGCCCACTCGAGGCTGGTCAGTGCTCCGGTGAGGCCGCACTCGACGGCCAGGACGCCGTCCCGGCCGGTCAGGCAGGCGTACTCGCCGGTGCCGCCGCCGTCGACGATCAGCAGGTCGCCGTGGCGCAGCGCCTGAAGGGCGACCGAGCGCAGCAGCGTGGACGTGCCGGCGCCGGGCTGCCCCAGGACCAGCAGGTGGGGCTCGGTCGAGCGGATGCCCGTACGCCAGACGACCGGCGGCACGTCCCGCCGCTCCTCGCCGTGGGTGAGCGGGAGGGTGCGCTGGGCCCCGGTCGGGTCGGTGAAGCCGAGGACGGTTTCGCCCGGCGCCGTGACGAAGCGCTGAGCGGCGATGTCGGTGGGCAGCGCCGCCAGTACGTCGACGGTGAGGTGGTTGGCCTCCTCGTCCCAGCTGAAGTGGTACTCACGGCCCCGGCCCGACTTCGCGGCGAGCAGGTGCTCGATCCGGGCCCGGGACTCGGCCTCCCCGTCGGTGAAATACGCGGGGTAGCGGACCACCAGATGGGCGAAGCGGCCGGTGTCGTCGAACTCGTAGGCCGGGAACGCCTTCTCCCACGTGCCGCCGTGGGCGTACAGGGGCTCGGGATCCTCGGCGAGCGTGAAGTACGGGACCAGGGCCTCGTAGAGCGACTGCAGGCGCTTGGTCTGCGCGTCGTCGGGGCCCTCGGGCACCGGCGGAGTGCGGTCCCTGCCCTGCCAGGCCGCCGCCGCCATCAGGGCGATGCCGGCGAGCAGTGGTCCGTACGGCACCAGCGCCACGACCAGGATCACCGAGGCCACCAGGAACAGCAGTGCACCGCGTCGGTCCTGGGGGGTCCCGGTCCACCTGCGCCGCCCGGCCCCGGCCAGCCGGCCCAGACCGCGGGCGATCGTGATCAGCGGCTGGAGGACGTCGGTGGCGCTGTCGGCCGCCGTCCGGGCCAGCTCCCGGCTCCGGGCGAGCTGCGCGCCGCCGTTGCTCAGAATGCGGGGGAGGGGCCGCCGGGCCACTGCTGCCTCCTTGGAAGTGCGTGCGTGCGGACGTCGGGTGGGGAGGCGGACCGTCAGAAGCTGATTCCCCCGAGCAGGCCCGCCAGGCTCTCGCCGCCGGCCTTGATGCTCGGTGCGACGGCCGTACTCGAGAGGTAGAACCCGAACAGGACGGCGATCAGCGCGTGGCTGCCCTTGAGGCCGTCCTTGCGGAAGAAGATGAAGACGACGAAGCCCAGCAGGACCACGCCTGACATCGAGAGGACCATGTGATTTTCTCCTGGTTCGCGGGACAGTCACCATGAGTGCTTCCAGGCTCACAGGATGTATCCATACGATAAAAGGTGCAAATGGGGGAAAGTCCCCCGGATTGCCTCAGGTGGCGGAGTGGTCGTCGGACCGGTTGATCAGGGCTGTTGCGCCCGGCCGGGCCTGTGCCGATCTTTACCTCGGGCACATCGGCTCACATGCCGCGCGAGCCAGTACCCTGGCGATTCACTCGCACGGCCGCACCGCTCGCGCCCGTGCGCGCACGCAGTCCCCCACGTTCGTACGTTCGTAGTGAGAGGCGGTCCGGCCGATGAGTGAAGCCCCCGACCCCGAGGTCGTGGAGCTGGCGACCAGGATCTTCGATCTGGCCCGGCAGGGGCGGACCGAGGAACTGGTGGCGTACGTGGACGCCGGCGTTCCGGCCAACCTCACCAACGACCGCGGCGACTCCCTCGTCATGCTCGCCGCCTACCACGGCCACGCCGACGCGGTGCGCGCGCTGCTGTCCAGGGGCGCCGAGGCCGACCGCGTCAACGACCGGGGTCAGACCCCGCTCGCCGGCGCCGCCTTCAAGGGTGAGACGGAAGTGACCAAGGCTCTCCTCGAAGCCGGAGCCGACCCGTTGGCCGGAACCCCGTCGGCCGTCGACACGGCGCGGATGTTCGCCCGGACGGAGCTGCTGGAGCTGTTCGGCGTGCGGTGACCGGGCGTGGACCCGGATCCGCCACGAGGCTGCTCCGGACTCGCGCCATACTTTCTGACCAGGGAAAACACTGAACACGGGGGAGGCGGTACAGGGCCGCCGAAATTTCGGTCGCGGCAGATGTGACCGCCGGGTCATCATGACGACGTGGTTCACGGACGTGATGGCTGGGCAGATGTTGCCGCACCGCGCGGGCCGTGACACCGGTCCGCAAGGGCCACCGACGAGAGGCAGAGGAAATGGTCTTCAGCAAGCAAGAGACGGCGGGCGATCCGACGTGCGGGCACACGGCCAGGTAACGCGTGTTCCCCGGTTGCGTCGACGCTTGATGTGAGGCTGTTTCCCATGTTCGATCCGGTCATAGCGCCCAGCGGTACGCTGCTCGGCCTGCTCCAGCGGGGTCGCGGCGACGGCACGCTGCACGCGCTCACCGCCCCGCGCGCCGAAGCGCTCGCGGCACTGAACCACTGTGTGCTGCACGATCCCCGCCACGACTGGCAGGTGGAGAACCGCTCCCTCTACTACGCCCGCCTCTACCTCGACCTCGACGGTGAGCTGGACGCGATCGAGGCGCACCTCTTCGACCCCGAGGACGTCCTCGACTCCGACGAGTCACGGACCGGGCTGGCCCTCGCGGTCCTCGGCCACCTCGCCTCGTACGGCAGGCTGGACGCGCTCGAACTGCTGCGCAGGTACGCGGCCCACGGGGTCAACTGGGCGTGGGCCCTGGACGAGCTGGCGCTGCGCGACGACGACGCCGGCCTGCGGGCCCTCGCGGCGCCCGTACTGGCGCGCTTCCCGCGTGACGCCGAGGGCGACGCGGAGCTGGCCGTCGCCGTGCGCGACGCCTTCGAACCACGCCCCTGGCGCCTGTGGGCCGACGATCCGCGCGAATCGATCGCCACGCGCGTGCGTACCGCCCAGGAGACGGGCTGCTTCGACCGCTGGCAACGGCAGATGAGCCCCCCCGGACCGCGCCCCGGCTGGAGCGTGCGGGCCGTGTTCGAATGGGCCGAGCAGGGTGTCGAACGCGGCACCGCGCTCCACGTGCCGGCCGCCCGGTGCCTCATGGCCGTCGCCGGCCCCGAGGACCGGTCCGAGATCGTCGAGGCCGCGCGGTCCGGCGGCGAGGGCGCCCGCTGCACCGCACTGCGGTATCTCGCCGACGGCGACGATCCGGACGCCCTCGACCTGATCGAGGGTGCCGTGACCACCGGCTCGGCACCGGTCGTGGAGGCCGCCGTCGCCGCCTTCGAGCGCATGCGCGGTCTCGCCGCCGTCGACCGGGCGCGCGGCTGGGTGCACCGGCCCGACGCCCTGGGCGCCGCCGCCGGGCGTGTACTCGCCTGCCGGGGGGGAGCCCGGGACCGCGACCTCGTCCTCGCCGCGCTGCGGGAGGCGGTGCGCGGCGAAGGCCCCGACGCGCCGACCCTCTGGACCCTCGTCGACGGCACCGGACGGCTCGGCATCGCCTGTGCCGCACCCGTTCTGCGCCACGTCTACCGCGAGACCGCCTCCTCCCACCTGCGCGGTCGGGCCGCCCGCGCGCTGGCCGCCACCGACCCGTCGTTCGCCGCCGGGTTCGCCATCGAGTGCCTCTGGGACTGCGAGGAGACCACCCGGGAAATCGCCGCCCGCCATGCCGAGACCGGCGACAACCGCGTCGTCGAACGGCTGCGCAGGCTCGCCGCCGATCCCGCCGAGGAGGACGAGGTCCAGACGGCCGTACGCAGCCGCTTCGGACCGGACGCGCCCGCCGTGTGAGAGGGCGGAGACGGCTGCCCGGGGAGCGTGCGCCCGGGGAGCGTGCGCCCGGGGAGCGTGCGGAGCGCTTCGGCCGGGACGCGGCGGTGGAGGCGTTCCTGGCCCGCGTACGCCGTTCCCCGAGGGGCGTCCGGCTCGCGTCCTCCGGCGGACTCGTCGGCCGGGGCCCCTCCGGCGCGGGTGGCACGGGCGGGCCGCGTCGCCCGCCACCCAGCTCGCCGAGGCGGAGACCTCCGTCCCCCACCCCCGG